>CATPBC010000351.1 GCA_955652195.1 uncultured Xanthobacteraceae bacterium
CGCCCGTAATGCGCGTTCCATCCTGTTTCCCGATGCCAACGGTTATAGCCCCGAGCGTGGCGCGATCGAACGCGGACAAATCCGATCGCGAACGGGAAATGCACCGTTACATCAGCTTCTCCAAGTGGTGAGACAAAATAAATTGCCGGCACGTCTGTCGCGCGATGCCGGAGCTTATCTTTGCAATTACGCCTACTGGCGCGCTTTGCAGCACGCCAGCAGCAGGCATTCGCTGGTGCAGTTCGTTCACATTCCGTGGGTCAACGCGGCGCCGCAGCGCGGAACGTTCAAACGGCGCCTGCCGCCGCTTTCGCGGCTAGTGACTGTGGCTGAGAGTCTTTTGATCGCATTGCTTGCCGCAAGCCAGCGGTTACGGCAGCAGGCTAGCGAAGCGCGTCGGTTATCCGGATCTGGCCAATCTCGAAGCCGTTCCAATTGCGCAGGCTCGGCTGCACGAAGCGCTCGAGCCCCGCGCGCTCGCTCGCGGCGAGCGGCAGAAACCGGGCGATCGCCGCCGCCGTAATCGCCTGCGCCGCGCGGCTGGCGCCGTCATCGCATTTGACCGCGATGCCTAATCCCTCATGCGGCAGCGCTGCGCAAGAGACGCCTTCGGCACCGGTTTTCACGAGCGCGCGTTCGGCGAACAGCTGCATAATTTCGGTGCAGAAGCGACCGGTGCCGGCGACGTACCACGGTTGCCGCACGCAGGCCTGGCGAAGCCGCGCCGCGGCACGCGCGCGCTCGGTGGAAATGCCGCGGCTGGCGCCGAATTTCGCAAATGCATGCGCGAGATTGTGCAGCGGTACCGCCCAGGTCGGCACCGAGCAGCCGTCGATGGCGCAGAGCGTCTCGCCGAGCGCCGCGCCGGTAAAATCCTCCAGCACGGCACGGACGAGGCGCTGGACCGGATGCTCAGCCCGCCAGTATTCGGCGTGATCGAGGCCCATCGCGCGCGCGACACAAAGAAAGCCGGCATGCTTGCCAGAGCAATTGTTATGCAGCGGTGACGGTACGCCGGATCGCGCCACCGCGGCGGCCGCGGGCTGCGCAATGGGCCAATGCGCGCCGCAGCGCAAGGCTGACGGATCGAGGCCGGCTTTCGCCAGCATCCGCTCGACGCCGGCCACGTGCGCCGCTTCGCCGCTGTGCGAGGCGCAGGCGAGCGCTAGTTCCTCTTCAGCCAAACCAAAGCGCTCCGCCGCGCCCTGTTCGATGAGCGGCAGGGCCTGCAACGCCTTGACTGCGGAACGCGGGAAGATCAGCGTCGTCACGTCGCCGATGGCGAGCACGGTGTTGCCTTCGGCATCGCTGACGGCAACCGCGCCGCGGTGCCGGCTCTCCACCAGCGGTCCGCGTATCACTTCGACCAGGACGGGATTAGCCATCAGATAATTGCCACCTGCTCTGGACAATCTCTATATTCTCCCAACGTTGCCCGACGGCGCGTTTCTCGGCAATGTTGCCGTCATGGGGCGGCTTACGATCATCGTTCCGGTGCTTGACGAAGCGGCAATCATCGCTGCAACGCTGCAAGCGCTCGCGCCGCTGCGCGCTCGCGGCGCGGAAGTGATCGTGGTCGACGGCGGCAGCAGCGACGGCACGCCGGCGCTAGCGGGTCCCTTGGCCGACCGAGTGATCATGGGTCGGCGCGGCCGTGGCGCGGCGATGAATGCCGGGGCGGCCGTTGGTGCTGGCGACGCGTTTGTCTTCCTGCATGCCGATACAATCTTGCCGGACGATGCCGACCGTCTGATTGCGGCTGCGCTCGCCCGCCGCGCCTGGGGCCGCTTTGATCTGCGCATCGCCGGGCGGCATCCGCTCCTCGCCCTCGTCGCCCGCATGATCAATTGGCGCTCGCGGCTGACCGGCATCGGCACCGGCGATCAGGCAATCTTCGTCGCGCGCAAAACATTCTGGGCGGTCGGCGGCTTTCCCGACTTGCCGCTGATGGAAGACATCGCGCTGTCGCGAAGGCTCAAGCGGCTGAGCCGCCCGTTTTGCATTGCCACGCCGGCGGTGACCTCGGGACGGCGCTGGGACTACTACGGTGTCCTGCGCACAATTGTCCTGATGTGGCGCTTGCGGCTTGCTTATTATTTCGGCGTCGCGCCGGCCCGGCTGGCGCTCGCATACGGCCGCGTTCCGTCCTCACCCGCGCAGAGCGGCACCCGGCCATAAAGCCGGCCCGACACGCTGATATTGCGGCGGCCGTGCCACCTCCGCGCCAAGTACTTGCGCGGCGTGCCAAGCCCAATGCGGATCGTCGAGGAAGGCGCGCGCCATCGCGATCATATCCGCCTTGCCCTCGGCGATAATCGCTTCGGCCTGTTTGGCATTGACGATCATGCCAACAACGCGAACCGGCAGCCCGGTTTCCCGGCGTACACGCTCGGCAATTGGAACATTGAAGCCGGGTTCATTGGGCCAGCGGCTTTCCGGCGTAATATTGGCCGAGGAGATATCGACGTAATCAATCCCGGCAGCTTTGAGCGCCTTCGCCATAGCAACCGCATCATCGGCGGTGAGACCGCCATCCACCCAATCGGTGCCGGTGATGCGGGCGCCAAGCGGGATGCCGCGCGGCACCACCGCGCGCGTGTCGCGCACCACTTGCAACGGAAAACGCATGCGGCCTTCGAACGAGCCGCCAAACTCGTCGTTGCGTTTATTGGCAAGCGGCGAAACGAAACTGTGGAGCAAATAACCGTGCGCGAAGTGTAGCTCGATGGCATCGAAGCCGAGCCGCACGGCGCGTTTCGCGGCGCCGGCGAAGTCGGCGCGCACCCGCGCCATGTCCTCCTCGTTCATGGCGCGCGGGGTGTGCCAGCCCGGACCGAATGGCACTGCCGATGGCGCAATCGTCGGCCACGGATCTTCGCTCGGCGACAGCGGCTTGGCGCCTTCCCAAGGACGCTGGGCCGACGCCTTGCGCCCGGCATGTGCCAGTTGAATGCCGAGCTTGGCCGTGCCGGTCCGCCGGCAATGGGCGACGATGTGGGCGAGCGCATCTTCGCAAGCATCTGAATAAAGGCCCAGGCAGCCGTGGGTGATGCGGCCATGGCGCTCGACATGGGTCGCTTCAACGACGAGCAACCCGGCGCCGGAATTGGCCAGCATGCCGAGATGCGTCAAGTGCCAGTCATTGGCCACGCCGTCATTCGCGCTGTACTGGCACATCGGCGACACAACGATGCGGTTCGGCAGCGTCAGATCGGCAAGTTTTATCGGCGAGAACAATGCGCTCGGCATCAGTCGTCACATGCGGCTCGAGGGAGAAAATTTCAAGCGCCCGCGGCGCTGTTTTGGATCGTGCAGGCTGGCGATAACGCGTCTGGATAAGGGCTTGGGGCCTTTAAGTCCAGCACCTCAAATCGGCGCCGGAACGCTCGCCAAGAGTGCCGCTGCGGTTCGGCGGCGGCTGGTGGACCCGCTATGCGGCCGCGGGCGCAATTCCAATTCGCTGCCGTCCCGGTTTTGTTGCTCGTTTTGTTTGCTGCTGTGCCGAACGGCTATTTGCTCAGTCACCGGTAGTCCCGCCAGCGACGCCCAGCGGTTGCGGAGATCCAGCATCTTGCGCATTTCGTCGAGAAATTGCGCATGCGTGTAGTAGTGCTGCCAGCGCCCGGTATTCCACAATTCGATGAAATTCTGTTGCCGACGCTCGACCAATGCGAGCCATCTGCGGGCGGTACTGTCGTACGGGCTTTCCTGCCGTTCCGACATGAAGCGAGCCAAAAGCGCCGTTGAGTCGGCGCTTTCAGATAATCAACGTGCCGCGCCGATTCGAGCAACAAAAAATGAATGCGCCGGCGGCAGACTATTTGTTGACTTTTAGTTTGTTGATAACTGCGTGCAAAACGATTCGATATGGCGGGACTTGTTCGTATCCCGGGTGCGGTGCAGCGTGCCCGTCGCGTGGCGCCCTGGTGTACTTAATTCTCGTAGCTTTTTTCCGGGCGCAGCGCAGCATGAAATGATGCGCTGTAGACCCGGGATCGTATCAGACGCAGAGTTTGTAACGATCCCGAATCAGCGGCGCAGCGTTTCTACGCTGCACCGCGTCCGGGATACAAACACGAACAATATGACCTCGCTCACGATTTGACTGCGACGATGCCCTCGATCTCAACCGAAATCTGGTTCGGCAGCATCACATTGCCGACCGCTGAGCGGGCATGGCGGCCTGCTTCGCCGAACACTTCAACAAACAAATCGGAACAGCCGTTGATGACTTTGGGCGAGTCGTTGAAATTCGGCGCGGCGTTGACCATGCCGAGCAGTTTGACGATGAAATCGACCCGGTCGAGCGAGCCGAGCGCATCGCGCATGGCGGCAAGAAGGCCGAGCCCGACAAGCCGCGCCCGGCGGTAACCCTCCTCGATACTGACGTCTACGCCGAGTTTGCCGGTGAGCTGGACGCCTTTACTGTCGCGCGGGCCCTGCCCCGCCAGATAGAGGACGTTTCC
Source organism: uncultured Xanthobacteraceae bacterium (assembly GCA_955652195.1). Taxonomy (GTDB): domain Bacteria; phylum Pseudomonadota; class Alphaproteobacteria; order Rhizobiales; family Xanthobacteraceae; genus BOG-931. The sequence goes on from CATPBC010000351.1 coordinate 4,467, forward strand.
GACTAGGCGATAGGGCAGATAATTGGCGACCGGCTTCTGCAGTTCCGGCAGCACAATGCCGAGCTCTTTCAAGCGTGCTTCCGCACCCATGACTGTCCTCCTGTGGGATCGATCAAATCCGCTGAAGTCACAGCCGCACGCGCAAGCGCGCCGCCAACTCGCCGACGATGCCGCGGCGGAACGAGAGAACGCAGATGACGAAGACCGCGCCCTGGATGACCAGTACCCATTGGCCGAACGGCGCTAGGTAGTTTTCCAAGGCCACGATCAAAAAGGCGCCGACGATCGGGCCGAAGATTGTGCCAAGTCCGCCGACCAGCGTCATCAGCACGACCTCTCCCGACATGGTCCAATGGACGTCGGTCAGCGAGGCAAGCTGGAACACCAGGGCCTTCAGCGACCCGGCCAGGCCCGCCAACGTCGCCGACAGCACGAACGCGACCAGCTTGTAGTCGTCGGTCTTGTAACCCAGCGAGATCGCGCGTTGTTCGTTTTCGCGGATCGCCTTGAGAACTTCGCCGAACGGCGAATTGATGATGCGATAGATCAGGAAAAATGCGGCGAGCACGACGACAGCAACAAAAGCGTACATCGTCGTTTCATTGTTGAGATCGAATGCGCCGAACAGCCATCCGCGCGGCACGCCTTGGATGCCGTCTTCGCCGCCGGTCATTGGGGCCCGCAGCGCCACCAGATACATCATCTGCGCCAGCGCCAGCGTGATCATGGCGAAGTAAATGCCCTGGCGGCGGATGGCGACGACGCCGGCGATCAGCCCGAGCACCAGCCCGGTCGCGGTGCCGCAGAGCACGGCCAATTCCGGCGGCAATCCCCAGACCTTGGCCGAATAGGCCGCCAGATAACTTGCCCAGCCGAAATACAGTGCGTGGCCGAACGAGACCAAGCCGACATAGCCGATCAGAAGATTGAAGGCGCAGGCGAATAGCGCAAAGCACAGCGCCTTCATGACAAAGACCGGGTAGAGCACAAAGGGCGCGGCGGTCAGAAATACCACCAGCGCGGCGCCAGCGACGGCGACGCTCCATTCGGTTTCGCGCCGAACCGGCGCTGCCGCGGCAAGCGTTGCCATCACGCGCTCCGTCCGAACAGTCCCGCCGGGCGGATCAGCAGCACGATAATCATGATCACGAAGATCACCGTGTTTGACGCCTCCGGGAAGAACACTTTGGTCAGCCCCTCAACAATGCCGAGCGCAAAGCCGGTGACGATCGCGCCCATGATCGAACCCATGCCGCCGATCACCACCACCGCGAACACCACGATGATGATATCCGAGCCCATCTGCGGCGAGACATTATAGATTGGCGCCGCCATCACGCCGGCCAGCCCGGCGAGGCCGACGCCGAAGCCGTAAGTCAGCGTCACCATGCGCGGCACATTAATGCCGAAGGCGCGGACCAGCGCCGGATTTTCGGTGGCAGCGCGCAAATACGAGCCGAGCCGCGTGCGCTCGATTCCGTACCAGGTGCCGATACAAACGAACAGCGAGAAGGCGATCACCCAGGCGCGGTAATTGGGAAGAAACATGAAGCCGAGATTGCGGCCGCCTTGCAGCGATTCCGGCACGCCATAGGGCTGACCGGACGAGCCGTAATAATTACGGAACAGGCCTTCGATGATCAGCGCCAAGCCGAAGGTGAGGATCAGCCCATACAGATGGTCGAGCTTCTGCAAGCGCTTCAAGAACAGCCATTCGATGACGACCCCGGTAGCGCCAACCACAATCGGCACGATGATCAGCGCCGGCCAATAACCGATGCCGGTATAGCGCAAGAGGATGAAGGCGGCGAACGCGCCCATCATGTACTGCGCGCCGTGGCTGAAATTGATGATATTGAGCATGCCGAAAATGACGGCAAGGCCGAGGCTCAATAGCGCATAAAACGAACCGTTGATCAGGCCGAGCAACAGCTGGCCGAACAGAGCCTGCGACGGAACGCCGAAGATTTCGAGCATGAGAAGCGAATGAAAAAGCCTCTCCCCGCGCAGGGCGGGGAGAGGCAAGAGATGTTAGTTGGTGACCATCGGGCAATTGCCGTCCTTGATCGGACGGAATGCCTCTTCCGCCGAAATAGTGGCGCGGACAGTGTAAACGTCGCCCGGATATTTCGACTCTTCAGGCTTCTTGACCTGGAGCAGATAGGCGGGATGGATCTTGCGGCCGTCGGCGCGGATATAGCCTTTGCCGAACAACGAATCGTCGGTCGGCAGGGCTTTCATCTGGGCCACGACGGCTTTGCCGTCGGCGGCGCTTTTGAGCGCGGCCACCGCTTTGAGATAATGCAAGGTCTCCGCATAGACGCCGGCCACCACCATCGACGGGAATTTTCCGGCCCGCTCGGCCTGCCAGCGCTTGGTCCAGGCGCGATTGGCGTCGTTCATATCCCAGTACCAGGTCTCGGTCAGGACCAGCCCCTGCGCGGTCTTCAGCCCGAGCGCATTGACGTCGGTGACGAAGACCAGGAGCCCGGCAAATTGCTGCCCGCCGGCCGCGATGCCGAACTCGGCGCCCTGCTTGATGGCGTTGATGGTATCGCCGCCGGCATTGGCGAGCCCAATGACTTTTGCCTTGGATGCTTGCGCCTGGAGCAGGAACGAAGAGAAGTCCTGCGTGTTCAGCGGATGCTTCACGGCGCCGAGCACTTTGCCGCCAGCGGCCGTGACCGCGGCCGCGGTATCGCGTTCGAGCGCGTGACCGAACGCATAATCGGAAGTTAAGAAGAACCAGGTGTCGCCGCCGGTCTTCACCAGCGCCTTGCCGGTTCCGTTGGCAAGCATCCAAGTGTCGTAGGTCCAATGCACCGTATTGGGCGAGCATTTTGGCCCGGTCAGATCGGAACTCGCCGCGCCAGACACGAGGAACACTTTGTTCTTCTCGCGTGCGATATCGGTGACCGCCAGCGCCACGCTCGATGTCGGCACGTCAACGACGACGTCGACGCCTTCAGCGTCGTACCATTGCCGCACAATACTGGCGCCGATGTC
>CATPBC010000352.1 GCA_955652195.1 uncultured Xanthobacteraceae bacterium
ACAACCGCAGCATTCACCGGAAATTTGCCCGCTATCACGAGGAAGCCGGCAACGATGCCGGCTGATGTCCGATCGAAGCCCCGAACCAAAGCGAACGCTGACCCTTACACGTCCAGTGCCGCCTCGTCGGCGAACTCGGCGCGCTCCTGGATGAAGGCGAAACGCGCTTCCGGCTTCGTTCCCATCAGCCGCTCGACGGATTTTTCCGTGTCTTTGCGATCTTCGGCAAGCAGCACGACGCGCAACAGCGTCCGCTTTCTCGGGTCCATGGTGGTTTCTTTAAGCTGGGCGGCCATCATCTCGCCAAGACCCTTGAAGCGGCTCACCTCGACCTTGGCATTGGCATGAAATTCTTTTTTCAGAATCTCGTCGCGATGCTTGTCGTCGCGGGCATAAAGACTTTTGCCGCCATGCGACAGCCGGTAGAGCGGCGGGACGGCAAGAAAAAGGTGACCCTTCTCGATCAGCTGCAGCATCTGCCGGTAGAAAAAGGTGATCAGGAGCGAGGCGATATGGGCGCCGTCGACATCGGCGTCGGTCATGATGATGACACGGCCATAACGCAGATCTTCGTCGCGATACTGCACGCCGGTGCCGCAGCCCAGCGCCTGCACGAGATCGGCAAGCTGCTGGTTCTGCGCCAGCTTGTCCTTGCCTGCTGATGCGACGTTGAGAATCTTGCCGCGCAGCGGCAGCACCGCCTGCGAGGCGCGATCGCGCGCCTGTTTGGCCGAGCCGCCGGCGCTGTCGCCCTCGACCACGAAAAGCTCCGCGCCATCAGCGGCGGTGTTGGTGCAATCGGCGAGCTTGCCGGGGAGGCGAAGCTTGCGCACCGCGGACTTGCGCGCGATGTCTTTTTCCTGGCGGCGGCGGAGGCGCTCCTCGGCACGCTCGACGACGAAGTCGAGCAGCTTATTGGCGGCGGTCGGATGCCCGGCAAGCCAGTGGTCGAACGGGTCTTTGATTGCCTGCTCGACCAATCGCTGGGCTTCGGCGGTGGCGAGCCGATCCTTGGTCTGGCCTTGGAATTCCGGCTCACGGATAAAGACGGAGAGCATCGCCCCGGCGCCCACCATGACGTCATCGCTGCTGATGGCGGCGGCGCGCTTGCCCTGGCCGCTGCGCTCGGCGTGATCTTTCAGCCCGCGGGTCAGCGCCGTGCGCAGGCCTGATTCATGGGTGCCGCCGTCCGGCGTCGGGATCGTGTTGCAGTAGGAATTGAGGAATCCGTCGGCGTCCGCCGTCCAGCCGACCGCCCATTGCACCGCGCCATGCGCCCCGATCTTGCCGGCGCTGCCGGTGAAAATGTCGGGATGCACCAGCGTCGCGCTGGCGAGCGCTTCGGCAAGATAATCCTTCAAGCCGTCGGCGAAATGGAACGTGGCCTCTTCGGGCACGTCCTCGATGCCGCGCAACAGCTCCTTGGCGCACGACCAGCGGATTTCGACGCCGCCGAACAGATAGGCCTTCGAGCGCGTCATCTTGAATACGCGCTCGGGCTTGAAATGCACCTTGGCGCCGAAAATCTGTGGGTCGGGCCGGAAGCGGACTTTGGTGCCGCGGCGGTTCGGCGCTTTGCCGGCATCCTGCAATTTGCTCTTCGGCTTGCCGCGCTCGAACGCCATCCGGTAAAGCCGCTGGCCGCGCGCGACCTCGACCTCCATGCGCTCCGACAACGCGTTCGCCACCGACACGCCGACGCCGTGCAACCCGCCCGCGGTCTCGTAGACCTTGGAATCGAATTTGCCGCCGGCATGCAGCGTGCACATGATGACTTCGAGCGCCGACTTATTCTTGAGCTTGGGATGCGGGTCGACCGGGATGCCGCGGCCGTTATCGGTAACGGTGACGAAACCGTCCGCGGTCATTTCGACTTCGATCCAATCGGCATGACCGGCGAGCGCCTCGTCCATGGCATTGTCGATGACTTCCGCGAATAGATGATGCAGCGCCTTCTCGTCGGTGCCGCCGATATACATGCCCGGCCGCCGGCGCACCGGCTCGAGCCCCTCGAGCACCTCGATGTGCTTGGCGGTATAGCCGGCATCTCCTGCCGGGCCGCGCGGGGCGCCACGGCGCGCGCTGTCGCGGCGCGTTTTTGGCGCGTCGGCGAACAGGTCGGGCATTTTCGATGATTTTGCGGTCTTTCCCACGGCTATTCCCAAGGGTTATTCGCAGCGGTCATTCGCATTTGGAGCGTCGTGCCGGCCAGCGCAATGGACGCCCGCAATGACGGCGCGCAGATAGGATGCGAATCAGCCCCAACTCTAGCGACAACTATGCCATTGCCGCGGCAAAAGCATGAGCGGCAAACGTTAAGCAACTGCGGCGGCCAGCGATTTGACCTTTGCGAATTGACCATCCGAATTGACGCTTGGCGAGTTGCGCCCTATATCGCCGGCCATGAAGGCGTCATTACCGGCCGTCGTTTCTTCTCCGTGCCGTCGCCGCGGCCTGCGCCGCGTGCGGGCGCGCATGCGCGCTCGCGCGTAGCCATTCATTCCCCTGCCGCCGGGTCCGCGGCACTTTACTTCTGATAATCTTAAGCGGATTCGGCCTGACGCCCTCTAACAGCGCAAAAGGTTGATCCATGTCCTCCGCCAAAAAGGCGAAAATCGGCGTGCTCGGCGCCTCGGGCTATACCGGGGCCGAATTAGTACGCCTGCTGCTGTGCCATCCGCAGGCCGAGATAAAGCTGCTGACCGCTGACCGCCGCGCCGGCAAGACCATGGCGGATGTGTTCGCCCAATTTGCCCCTTTTGCGCTGCCGACGCTGACCTCGGTGGAGGACGCCGACTGGTCGGCGCTTGCGCTCGACGTCGCGTTCTGCGCGCTGCCGCACGGCACCACCCAGACAGTGATCAAGGAATTGCTGGCGCGCGCCCCGCGTAGCAAAGTCGTCGATCTGTCTGCCGATTTTCGCTTGGCCGATCCCGCGTCCTATGCACGCTGGTACGGCCACGCCCATGCCGCGCCCGAACTGCAGAAAGAAGCGGTGTATGGTCTCACCGAAATCTATCGGGAGAAGATCAAGAACGCGCGGCTGGTCGCCAATCCGGGCTGCTACACGACCGCCGCCGAACTGCCTTTAATTCCGCTGCTCAAAGCCAAGGCGATCGATCCGGACGAGATCGTCGTCGATGCGAAATCGGGAATGACCGGAGCGGGCAGGGCGGCGCGTGACGACATGGTCTTTGCCGAAGTGTCCGAAGGTTTTCATGCCTATGGCGTCGGGCATCATCGCCACATGGCCGAGCTCGACCAGGAATTTTCGCGCGCTGCGGGCCGCGAGGTTGTCGTCAGCTTCACGCCGCATCTGGCGCCGATGAACCGCGGCATCCTGGCGACAATTTATGTCCGCGGCCCCAAAGCTACGCCGCAGGATCTTCACGCCGTGCTGGCGAAAGCTTACGCGCCGGAGCCGTTCGTGCATGTCTTGCCGTTCGGCGCCACGCCGCAGACCCGTCACGTCCGCGGTTCGAACATGACTTTCATCGGCGTCGCCGCCGATCGTATTCCCGGCCGCGCCATTATCGTTTCGGCGCTCGACAATCTGACGAAGGGCGCGTCCGGCCAGGCGGTGCAGAATATGAACGTCATGCTCGGCCTGCCCGAAACAACAGGCCTCGAACAGGTTGCGCTGTTTCCGTAACCGCAATTTGTAAAACAAATCGTGGTTTGCGAGCGAAACTTCAGATCAATTTTAAGATCGCGAGCACCAGCAGCGCTTGCGCCACAAACCCGCCGGCAAACGACAGCGTGCGCAGCACGGGGATGCCGAGCGTAAAGACCACGACGTGCGCAAGCCGCGACCAGAAATAGAGCGCGCAGGCGAAGGCGGTAACGGCGGTTGCGATACTTAGCGCCCGGGCGGTCAAAACCAGCGGCGCGAACACGAGAAATGGAGCACGCCGCGCGCATTCGTTTGAGAAGAGCCGACGCGGCGCGGCTTTTCGTTTGGCGTCTTGGTCGCCAACAAGCGCTAATGGCGCACTTTGACGTAACGTCCCGGCGCGTCCTCGATTGGTTTGAGCGCACCATTGCCCGGCACGCGCGCCGGCACTTTGGTCGGACCTTGTTTGGCAAGCCAAGCGAACCAATCCGGCCACCACGAACCAGGCTGTTCCTTGGCTTTCGCGAGCCAGCCGTCGATGTCGGCGTCTCTCGGCTTGGCTCCGGTCCAGTATTGGTATTTTTGCTTCGCCGGCGGATTGATCACGCCGGCGATATGGCCGGAGCCGGCCACGACGAATCTGACAGGACCGCCGAAAAACTTTGAGCCGAACATCACCGATTTGGCCGGTGCGATGTGGTCTTCGCGGGTCGCGAGATTGTAAATCGGAATCTTGATCGCTTTGAGGTCGATTGGGCTATTGTCGATCGTTACTTTGCCTTTGGCGAGGTTGTTGTCGAGATAGCAATTGCGCAGATAGAACGAATGATTGGCGGCGGGCATCCGCGTGGCATCCGAATTCCAATACAACAGATCGAACGGGAACGGCGCCTTTCCCTTCAAGTAATTGTTGATCACGTACGGCCACAACAGGTCGTTCGAGCGTAACAGGTTAAAGACGGTCGCCATCGAATGGCTGTCCAGATAGCCGCGCTCGGACATTCGCCGTTCGAGGGCCGTAATCTGCTCCTCGTCGACGAAGACTTTCAGATCGCCGGCAAAGGTGAAATCGACCTGCGAAGCAAATAACGTCGCCGAAACGATGCGCTCGTCATGCCATGCGGCCATGGCGGCGAGGGTGACCGCTAGCAGCGTTCCGCCGACGCAATAACCGATCGCGTGGACCTTGTCTTCGCCGGTCGCTTGATGAATGGCGTCGAGCGCGGCGAACGGTCCTTGCCGCACGTAATCTTCGAACGTCTTCTGCGCGAGCCCTTCGTCGGGGTTAACCCATGAGATGCAAAAAACGGTAAGCCCCTGATCGATGCACCACTTGATGAAGGACTTTTCCGGCGTCAGGTCGAGCACGTAATATTTGTTGATCCATGGCGCCACGATCAGCAGGGGGCGCTTAAGCACCGTTTCGGTCGAAGGGGCGTACTGAATGAGCTGCATCAGCTCGTTCTGGTAAATCACCTTGCCCGGCGTGATGGCGAGGTTACGACCGACTTCGAACATCGAGGAATCGGACTGGCGGATCTTCAAATGGCCGCCGCCGCGTTCGATGTCTTCTGCGAGCATATGCATGCCGCGCACAAGGTTGTCGGCATTCGACGCGAAGGTTTCGCGCAGCAACTCGGGATTGGTCAGGACAAAATTGGTCGGCGCCAGCGCATTGGTGATTTGCCGCACATAAAATTCCGCCTTCTGCCTGGTATGGGGGTTCAGATCGGCGGCATCGGCGACCAGCTTGTCCGCCCATTGCGCGGTCAACAGATAGGCCTGTTTCAAAAAGTCGAAGAACTGGTTTTGCGTCCATTCCGGATCGCTGAAGCGCTTATCGCCGGGGGCTGGCGCGGCGACCGGTGACGCCGGTTCGCCGGCGAGCCGCTTCACCGCGGAAGCCCATAAGTCGAGATAGGCTTTGCCGAGACTGGTCTGCAATTCCACGGTGCGCTGCGGGTCGGCGAGCCAATATTCGCCAACTTGGCTCAGCGTCTTGACGATTTCGGTGATCTCGTCGGCCAGTTCTTTGTCCTCGCGGCCTTCCTCGCGCGGCTTTAAATACGCGGCCAGCGCCCGGCCGCCTTCCTCGACCAGCCGCGCCAGATTGCGTGAAAACGCCTCGATATCGACCGTGCCGACCTGGGTCCCGACCTGAATCGGGATCGGCGACGGCACGACCTGCCGTTGTTCCGACGCCTTGCCGGATGGCGGCTCGTTTGCAGGCCGCTGCTGCGCCGTTTCATGCGATGGAGCCCGCACGCGCGTTTCCTCGGTGGCCGAACGATTCTGCGGCCCTTTAGGCAGAAATGGCCTGCTCATCGGCGGCCTACAAGTGTGTCTTCGGTCCGCACCCACCAATCTAAGTGCAAATGATACGCTGCGGCCGGTCCCGGTTTCGACATATTAGCAGGTTACCTTGACAGTTCGGGTGGGCTCTCAGTTGATCGTCGTAAATTGTTGTTTAACAAGCATGTTTCTGCCGCGACGCGGCTTGCTGGCCCGCTTCTTTGCCGACCGATAAAGTGGCCCGGGCGGACTCGTTTCGGAGCGAAGCTTGCATAGCCGTGCAACTACAATCAGGCGCATGCTGCCGGACTTTGCGACGCGTGGTGGGATTGCGCTCGCGGGTGCCTGTTGCCTCATCCTGTCGGCGTGCTCGCCGGGCGCCAATTATCCTTCGCTGTTTCCTGCCGTTCACGACACGCCGCCGCCGCGATCCGAGACGCCGCTTGATTCCGTTCAGGTGCAGCAGGCGACCGAAGATCTAATCAGTGCGCGCGATCGCTTAAGCGCCGAAGCGCAAAGCAGCCAAAGCCAGAATTCGGCGCGGCCGTCGGCGAGTTCAGCGACTGCCGTCGCGGCGAAGAAGCAGCCGGTCGCCTTATCGCCGGCCAATGCCGCCTCGCGCCGGCCCCCCGCTTCTGAGAATGCGCAGGATGCCGGCACCGAAACCAAATGACATGAAACCAAGTGATAATGGTCTGTACATAGTGTAGTGAGGGGGCTTCGCCCCAGACGACGGGCCTGGAAACGTTCATGGAAGAGTTTTATCGCATCCGCCGGCTGCCGCCTTACGTCTTTGAGCAGGTTAATCGCGCCAAGGCGGTGGCCCGCAATGGCGGTGCCGACATCATCGACCTCGGCATGGGCAATCCCGACCTGCCGACGCCGGCGCATGTGGTCGAAAAATTAAAAGAGACCGTCGGCAAGCCGCGCACCGACCGCTATTCGGCGTCGCGCGGAATACCGGGCCTGCGCCGTGCCCAGGCCGCCTACTACGCGCGCCGCTTCGGCGTGAAGCTCAATTCGGAAACGCAAGTCATCAGCACGCTCGGCTCGAAGGAAGGCTTCGCCAATGTCGCGCAGGCGATCACTGCGCCCGGCGATATCATCATCGTTCCCAATCCAACCTATCCGATTCACGTGTTCGGCTTCCTGATGGCCGGCGGTGCGATCCGCTCGGTCCCGGTCGAAGCCAATGATGCATTTTTCGGAGCGCTGGAACGCGCGGTCCTGTTTTCAATTCCACGGCCGATTGCGGTGGTCGTGTGCTACCCTTCGAACCCGACCGCCTGTGTCGCGTCTCTCGACTTCTATCGCGAACTTGTCGCTTTCGCGAAAAAGCATTCGCTCTTGATCTTGTCGGATCTGGCCTATGCCGAAGTCTATTTCGACAATAATCCACCACCCTCGCTGCTTCAGGTTCCAGGTGCAATCGATGTCGCCGTTGAATTCACGTCGATGTCCAAGACCTATTCGATGCCCGGCTGGCGGATCGGCTTCGCGGTCGGCAATGAGCACATCATTGCGGCGCTCGGGAGGGTGAAATCGTATCTGGACTACGGCGCTTTCACGCCCGTTCAAGTCGCGGCGACGGCGGCGCTCAATGGTCCGGACGATTGCATTCACGAGATGCGCGCGACCTACCGGCGGCGCCGCGATGCGCTGGTGGAATCGTTTGGCCGGGCGGGCTGGCAAGTGCCCCCGCCGTCGGCCTCGATGTTCGCTTGGGCGCCGATACCCGAACCGTTCGGCCCGCTCGGCAGCGTCGAATTCTCAACTCTGCTGGTCGAGAAAGCTGGAGTGGCGGTATCGCCCGGCGCGGGCTTCGGCGAACACGGTGAAGGCCACGTCCGTATCGCACTCGTGGAGAACGAGCAGCGCATTCGGCAGGCGGCCCGCAATATCCGGCGCTTTCTTGAAACCGGGCCGGAAATGCTGCACAACGTCGTTCCGCTGGCGACGCGGCGCTAGTCGCGTCTTTTTCCATTCCAATCCGGGCGACGCGTCATGGCGCAACCGCTGAAAGTCGGTCTTGCCGGACTCGGCACCGTTGGCGGCGCCGTGCTGCAACACTTGGAACGCGGGCGCGACAAGCTGATTGCCCGCTGCGGACGCGGCATCGAAGTCGTCGCGATCAGCGCCCGATCGCGCAGCAAGAAACGCAGTTTCGATATCGGCAAGCTTCGTTGGATTAGCGATCCCGCGGCGCTGGCGCGCGATCCGGCAATCGATGTGCTGGTCGAGGTCATCGGCGGTGCCGCAGGTCCCGCCAAGCTTGCCGTCGAAACCGCGCTTGCCGCCGGCAAACCGGTCGTTACCGCCAACAAGGCGCTGCTTGCCGCGCATGGCCAACGGCTGGCCGCGCTCGCGGAACGGCACGGCGTTGCGCTTAATTTCGAAGCATCGGTCGCCGGTGGCATTCCCATCGTCAAGACGCTGCGCGAAGGCCTCAATGGCGCGACGTTCACGCGCATCTACGGCATTCTCAACGGCACCTGCAATTACATCCTCACCCGGATGGAGCAGGACCGGCTCGGCTTTGCCGAGTGCTTAAAGCAAGCGCAGCGGCTCGGTTATGCTGAAGCCGATCCCAGCTTCGACATCGAAGGCCACGACACCGCGCAAAAGCTTGCCATTCTGGCGAGCCTGGCATTCGGCACGAAAATCGATCCGCGGGCGGTTTACAGCGAGGGCATCGCCTCGATCACCCCGGCCGATCTCAATGCCGCCGCCGAGCTTGGCTACCGCGTCAAACTTCTAGGCGTGGCGGTGAAAACCGCCGAGGGGATCGAACAGCGCGTCCACCCGACGATGGTGCCAAAGGATTCCGCGATCGCCCAAGTGATGGGCGTTACCAATGCGGTCACGA
>CATPBC010000353.1 GCA_955652195.1 uncultured Xanthobacteraceae bacterium
ATTGCCGAACAGCGCGACCAAGCCGCCCTCGCCTTCCAGCGGCTTGTCGAATGGCGCGACGATCGTGCGATCGACAAAGCCGGCGTCTTGACCGACCTCGTGCTCAAGCCGCTCGCCCAGCGTTTCGCCCGTCACCGTGAGGCAATCGAGATGAAGGAGCGGCTTTAATTCGCGCAACAGCGCGCCCATGCCGCCAGCCGCGCAAAAATCTTCCATGTAGCCGTTGCCGACCGGTTTGAGATTGACCAGCACGGGCGTGGCGTCGGACAGCGCGTTGAGCCGGTCGAGCGAGACTTTGACGCCGGCGCGTCCGGCAATAGCCGTGAGATGGATAACCGCGTTGGTCGAGCCGCCGAGCGCCAGCAGAACCCGCAGAGCATTCTCAACGGACTTCTCGTTGATCAGCCGCGACGGCGTCAATTTCGAACCGATCAGTTTGACTGCCGCGACGCCGCTCGCCTCGGCCGCGCGTAACCGGTCGGCATGCACCGCTGGGATTGCGGCAGTGCCCGGCAGGCACATGCCGAGCGCCTCGACGAGACAGGCCATGGTCGAAGCCGTGCCCATCACTGCACAGGTGCCGGCGGTGACAGCGAGCTGGCCCTCGACAGCGGAAATCTCATCGGCGTCGATATCGCCGGCGCGATACCGCGCCCAAAAGCGACGGCAATCGGTGCAGGCGCCGAGCCGTTCGCCGCGGTGCCGACCGGTCATCATCGGCCCGGCGACCAGCATGACCGCCGGCCGGTCCGCCGAGACCGCGCCCATGAGCTGCGCCGGCACGGTCTTGTCGCAGCCGCCCATCAGCACCACCGCATCCATCGGCTGCGCCCGGATCATCTCCTCGGTATCCATCGCCATCAGGTTGCGATATTTCAGACTGGTCGGGGTGAGGAAAACCTCGCCGAGCGAAATCGTCGGGAATTCGAGCGGCAGTGCACCGGCGGCGAGCACGCCGCGCTTCACGGCGGCCAACAGCTCGGGAAAGTGGCGGTGGCAATTGTTGAAATCCGAGCCGGTATAGGCGATGCCGATTACCGGCTTCGCCAGCATGTCGCGCGAATAGCCCATCGATTGCGCGAACGAGCGCCGCAGATAGCTTGAAAAATCGCGGTCGCCGTAATCGGTGAGGCCGCGGTCAAGGCCGGCAGTGCGGTCGGTCATAGGATCTATCACTCACTGGTTCATCGGCATGCGGGTGAACGATACGCGGGTAATGCGGGACCCGCGCGAAATCATAGCTATTTTTCCGCGTTTTTATCTCGATCAATAACGCGGCGATCCGGCGCGTCTCAATGGCCTCGACAAATACCCTGGAACGCTTCTAGAAGTGTCCCGCGATAGTTCCAACCTGCATTGGACGCCGGCGCAAGCCGCAAGAAATCTGCCGATGGCCTATCCCGAAAACCACCCGGACATAGACTATCACGGCTATTTTGCCGAGGCGCTGGCCCGGCTGCGGACCGAACGGCGCTATCGGGTGTTCGCCGATCTTGAGCGCATTGCCGGACGTTTCCCATACGCGCTGTGGCATTCGCCGGATGGGCCGAAAAACGTCGTCATCTGGTGCTCCAACGATTATCTCGGCATGGGTCAACATCCGAAAGTGGTCGGCGCCATGGTCGAGACCGCGACCCGGATGGGCACCGGCGCCGGCGGCACGCGCAACATCGCCGGCAATAACCATCCGCTGGTCGAGCTCGAGCGCGAGCTTGCCGACCTGCACGGCAAAGAAGCCGCGCTGGTGTTCACGTCCGGTTATGTTTCGAACGAAACCGGTATTGCGACGCTGGCGCGCTTGATGCCGAACTGCTTGATCCTGTCGGATGCGTGGAATCACAATTCCATGATCGAGGGCGTGCGCCAAGCGCATTGCGAGAAGCAGATCTTCCACCACAACGACATGGCGCATCTGGAACAGCTTCTGGCCGTCGCCGATCCGCTGCGGCCGAAGCTGATCGTGTTCGAAAGCCTCTATTCGATGGATGGCGATGTTGCGCCGGTGCCGCAGATTTGCGATCTCGCCGCGCGTTATGGCGCGATGACCTATATCGATGAGGTTCACGCCGTGGGCATGTATGGCCAGCGCGGCGGCGGTATCGCCGAACGCGACGGCGTCATGCATCGCATCGACGTCGTCGAAGGCACGCTCGCCAAGGCGTTTGGCTGCCTCGGCGGCTATATTGCCGGTTCGAGCACCCTGATCGATGCAGTACGGTCCTATGCGCCCGGCTTTATCTTCACCACGGCGCTGCCGCCGTCGGTTTGCGCGGCGGCAACAGCGGCGATCCGTCACCTGAAAAGCTCGACCTGGGAGCGCGAACGCCATCAGGAGCGCACGGCGCGCACCAAAGCGGTGCTCGCCGCCGCCGCTCTGCCGGTGATGACTAATCCCACCCATATCGTGCCGGTCTTTGTCGGCGATCCGGAACGCTGCAAACAAGCAAGCGATCTCTTGCTTGCCGAGCACGGCATCTACATCCAGCCGATCAACTATCCGACGGTGCCGAAAGGCACCGAGCGGCTGCGCATCACGCCGAGCCCCTATCACGACGACGGTTTGATCGACGCGCTCGCCGAAGCCTTGGTCGATGTCTGGCAGCGGTTTGGATTGCCGTTCAAGGAGCGCGCGCTGGCTGCGGAGTGAACCTCCTCCTCCGTCTGCACGACACCACGATGCGGAGCAGGCCCGGAGGCTTGCTTGGTCGCAACCCGGCGCGCCGCAACGGCGATCGCCAAGGTCACAACCAAAAACCGCGCGAGATGATGCGCGCCGACATAGACCGGGTCGAGATGCAGTGCGAGCGCCAGCACCATCATCGTGTCCTGCGCGCCGGGCGCAAACGCAATGACCACGTTCGCTATGGGGAGCGAGAGCAACCGCGTCACGATCAAAACAAACGCGGTGGCGACCGCCATCGAGACCGCGAATGAGCCAAACGCCGCGCCGAGATGGGCGAGCAGCATCCGCGCGCTGGTATTGGCGAAGCGCGAGCCGACCAGTGCGCCGAGCATGACGACCGAGGCGCTGCCGATCCACCACGGCAGGGCGGCGTGAACAAGCCCGCTGCCGTGCAGGATGGCCGAACCGGCCAGTGCGCCAAACAACAGCCCGCCGGGGAATCGCAGGCGCATGAAAACGACGGCAAAGGCAACGGCGACTGCGAGAAGCAGGATCATTTCGCCGAGCACCGAAAATCCGGCGGGCCCGCGGGGTACCGGCACCGCCGGCACGACCAGCCCGAACAGCGCGAGCGCGTTCGGCAGGCCGACAACCAGCAGCAGAACGCGTACGGTCTGCACGATGGCGACGGCGCGCAGATCGCCACCGAGTTCGCTCGACAGCGCGATTACTTGGGCCATCGAACCG
>CATPBC010000354.1 GCA_955652195.1 uncultured Xanthobacteraceae bacterium
ATGGAATTCCTCGATGCCGCTTGGGTCGATCACAACATGCCCGGCGCGCAGGGCAATATGAACGTGCAGCCGGTCACGCATAGCGAGGGCTATTCGCGCAAGCTTTACAGCCATGGCGGCATCAAGCCGGCTTTCGTCGATCATCAACGCGGGGTCGGCCGCGCGCCGGCGCCGCTGTTCCACTATCGCGGCGAGGACGTGAAGGAAATGCTGAACAGCCTGCGCGGCGAAAAGGGCGATCCGCACGAAGGCATCAAGGTGGACTTCGTCAATCCGGTGACCGGCGAGCCGGTCTTCAAGACGCTCAATTATGCGGCGCAGCTGTTGCGGCCGGGCGAGGAGACCGAGTTCAAGCGCGAGACCGCCGGCACCTACTACGTCGCGATCGAGGGCTCAGGCGTCACCGAGGTCGGCGGCAAGCGCTTCGAATGGGGCCGCAACGATCTATTCGTGGTGCCGAATTTCGTGTGGCGCCGTCACATCAATACCGGCAAATCCGACGCCGTGATCTATTCGGTCTCCGACGCCGCACTGATGCGCAATATCGGGCAGTACTACGCGCAAGGCCGCGCCGCGAACGGCAAGGTCACCGAGCTTAGAGTGCACTGAGGCGCAACTTCTCTTTGCGGCATGTCTCGGGCGCAGCGCAGCATGCAATGGTGCGCTGCTGAACCAGGACCTTTGCAAGCGCCGAATGTGGGACGATCCCGGATCTGCGGTGCACCGTTACGCGCTGCACCGCGTCCGGGAAACGTTTTTGGTTTGCTCGGGAGGCGTTCTGCTTACGCCGCGCTCTTCAGCTTCTTGACGCATTGGCTGTAATAGCCGCCGCCCTTTTGCAGCCATTTCAGGCCGCCATTGGCGTCGCTGGCTTTATTGGCCTTGTACTGATCGAGGCAGGTTTTTCGGCGCGCCCGCCCCGGCTTTTCCTTTGAATATTTGGCATCCACAGCGCTTGGAAAAACCGCATTGGTGGCGACCGCCGTGCCAGCCGGCGCGCTCTTAGCGCTCGAGCGCTTGCTTGGCGCCAGATCGCATTGCGATTTGCGGAAATCATTCCACTTCATTCCATTGAGACTGTTGGCGGCTTTCGACTCTTTGTATTTGGCGCTGCATTCGGTCATCGTCAGCGCTTGCGCCGAGCCAGCTTGCATTCCAAGAACGGCAATGACTGCCGCAGCAACAAACAAAGCGTAACGCGTGGTCATGGTAGTTTTCACGGCAGTTTCCATGGCGGTTTCCTCTTTCGCGCGATCGATCAAAGTTGTTTGCAAAGTTGTTTGGAAGTTAAGCGGCCTAAAACGAACCGCGATTCGACGAGCGGTTTACCCGCACACCGTGCCACACGTTCTGATTGAAATAAAGCGTAAGCGCACGCGACGTCAGCTATGCACCAGATGAAAAAATTTCATTTCTTCGGCGCGTGCTTTGGGGCGTGGTCATGCGGTTCGCCGATCATGTCAGCGCAGCCGGCGCGGTTCGCCCAATACTGCCAGGCGCGCCAGGTCTCGGGCGAATGCGGCTTATAGCCGGCCGCGCGCGCCGCGATTTCGCCTTTTGATAGGGGCTTCGGCTTGCCGCCCATGCGGATTGCGTTCATCTGCACGCGCGCATTGCGCGGCAGATAGACCGAAAGCCGCACCACTTCGATGATCGAGCGCGCTGCCGAGGCAAAGCCGTGGCCGCGCATCAGCGCGACATTGCCGGCGCCGAGGCATTTCGCCAGATCGCGGCCTTGCGCCATGTTGGTGACCAGCAAATTGGTGTCGCCGAACTTGTTGCGGATATCCCACACCGGCACCTTGCCGCCGATGAAGCTGCCGGAATGGATCACCGGCTGCAGCGGCTCCTTGACGAGCCCGAACGGCAGCGTGTCTTCGGCATGCGCATGCACCACCGCCATAACATCGGGACGCGCTTCGAGGATGGCGGCATGAATGAAGCGTTCGAGATAGGGCTGGCGCTTGTCGTTGACCGGTTCGCCCTCCCGGTCGAACTCGATCAGGTCGTGGCGCTCGACCAGTTCCGGCGCTAGTGAGCGCGCCATGAAAAAGCGTTTCGGATTGTCGGGGTGCCGCACGCTGATATGGCCATAGGCATCGACAATGTCTTCATGGGCGAGAATGCGGTTTGCGACCACAAGATCGCGCAACAGATCTTCAACTTGGCTCATGGCGATTCCATTGATTGACGTGCGAATACCCGTGCATTTGAAAGTGACGCTCAGCCGTAAGTCGGCACGAACAGATCGTCGATTTTCACCGGCTTGTCGATCAGGCCCAAATCCTGCTGATAGTGCACCAGCGCCTCCAACGTCTGTCGGTTCGGTTCGACGCCGTAGGGCCAGGGATCGCCGTTGAACACCTCCCAGATGTCGTCGATCTCGCGCATCAGGAAGGGTGTCATGTAGCGCACCGCGCGTAGATTGAACAATTTGTCCAGCGCGATCTTTTTCGATTTGACGAATGCGTCATAGAGGCTCGTGGCGACGAACGGATAACGCTCGTAAATACTCTTCTTGATCGCGACCAGATGCATGATCGGATAGATTTTCTTGCGCTTGTAAAGGTCCTTGTCGAGCTCGACGTAATTCGGGAACAGCCGCACCACATCGGGATTGCTGCGGATCTCGTTCGGCAGGCTGGTGCCGAGCGTCGCATCGATTGCGCCCTCGGCAAGAAGCTGACCGAGCGTTTTCTGCGTCGCGTTGTCCTCGACCGATATTTTTTTCAATAGTGGCAGCACGGTCGGCTGGCCGTGCGAGCCAGACGTGTTCATCGCGCTCTGCACCCAATGGACTTTGGATAGATCGACCCCGAACTCGTTTTTGAGAATGCCGTTGATGAAGATCGCCGCGGTCATCGTGTACAGCGGCACGCCGATGCGCTTACCGGCGAGGTCCTTCGGGCTCTTGATTCCCGATTTGCGATTAATCGCGATGAAGCCGAGCCGAAATGCGATCGACGGGAAGACCGGAATAGCCACGAACGGGCATTCGCGGTTGGCGAAGCGTTGGATGAATTCGGAACTGGAATATTCGGCGACATCGAACTCTTGACCGCCCGACATGCGATCGAAGATCGGCCGCGGCTCATCGATGGGGATGAAGTTAAGATCGATGCCGTCGGGCTTCACCTCGCCGGTATAAAGCGCCAGCATCCGGTCATAGAGCGCGCAGGCAAATGAAAGCTGCAGCTTGGACATCGCTGTGCCGTCCTCCCCCTTCTGTTGTGTCATCAGGTCTAGCACGCAGCCGGAAAAGCCGCGCACGTAAAACAAATCGCCTCAATGCAAATCTTTGCGCAAAATCTTGCCGATATTGCTTTTCGGCAGCGAGTCGGCAAATTCGATGATCGTCGGGACTTTGTAGCCCGCCAGGCTGGCGCGCATAAATTTTGTCAGCTCGACTTTGTCGAGCGCCGGATCGCTCCGCACGATAAAGAGCTTCACCGTCTGACCGCTGCGCGCATCCGGCACGCCAATCGCCGCCGCTTCGCGGACGCCGGGATATTGCATGGCGATGTCTTCTACCTCACTGGGAAAAGCCTTGAAGCCCGACACGTTGATCATGTCTTTCTTGCGGTCGAGCAGCTGCAGGAATCCTTCGGAATCGAAGGCGCCGATGTCGCCGGTATGCAGCCAGCCGTCGGCGGTCAGGACTTGTTTGGTTTGTTCGGGGCGCTGCCAATAACCCAACATCACCTGCGGACCCCGCACGCAAATCTCGCCTGCTTGGCCGGTCGGCAGCACATTTCCGTGATCGTCGCGGATCGTCACCTCGGTTGAGGGCAGCGGCAGCCCGACGGTACCTTGCCGTGGCGCGAAGAACGGATTGATACAAACGACCGGCGAAGCCTCGGTTAGCCCATAGCCTTCGACCACTTGGCTGCCGGTGATTTCGCGCCAGCGCTTGGCCACTTGGCTTTGTATCGCCGCGCCGCCGCCGACCGCGACGCGCAAGGCGGAAAAATCGACAGTGGCAAATTCCGGCACGTTGATGAGCGCGTTGAACAAAGTGTTGACGCCGGACATCCAGGTGATTTTCGCCTTGCGCATGGTGCGAATGAGCCGATGCAGATCGCGCGGGTCGGGGATGAGAATATTCAACCCGCCCATCAGCGCGAACGGCAGCAAGTTCGCGGTCATGGAGAAGATGTGATAGAGCGGCAGCGGCGTGAGCACGCGCTCGTGCTCGGCGGTGACGTTCGATCCG
>CATPBC010000355.1 GCA_955652195.1 uncultured Xanthobacteraceae bacterium
AGCCGCTCACCGAAACGAGCGCTTTGCAACGGTCCGGCCGTAACGCCGCGATGATATCAGCGGTGCGCGCGCCCCAATCAAAGCCGCCGATGACCGCCTTCTCGATCTTGAGCGCATCCATCAGGGCGATGGCATCGACGGCGACCGCCGCCTGCTGGCCGTTGCGCGGCGTTTCACTCGACAGAAAACGCGTCGTGCCATAGCCGCGCACATAAGGCACGATCACGCGATAGCCCGCCGACGCCAGCAACGGCGCAACGTCGACAAAGCTGTGAATGTCGTAGGGCCAGCCATGCAGCAGAATGACCGCAGCACCGTCGGGAGGACCGGCTTCGGCGTAGCCGACGTTCAGCACGCCGGCGTCGATCTGCTTGAGCGGACCAAACGATGTGTTGGTGCCCGACTTGGTCGCCGGCAGCGGCGTCGGTTTGGCTCCGTCCGATTGGCCATCGGCCGCGCCGATCACGCCGAACTGGGCAACGGCAACAGTCAACGCCGCGGCGCCGACGAAACGGCGGCGATGATGGTTGATCCGGTCGGAAGTGTCGATCTTGTTCATCGTATGCCTGTTCATGGCAAGTCCCCTACATGCTGGATCGTTGTTTCGCCGGAGAGCGGCGCGCATGCAGCGCGCCGTGTTTTGTCAATTCGACTGACGCAACGACCTGAACGCAGCTCGGAGCTCCGCAGAGAAAAGCTGTGGCTGTTCCCAGGCAGCGAAGTGTCCGCCCTTGTCGACTTCGTGAAAATAAATCAGGTTGCGATAGGCACGCCGGGCCCAAGTCTCCGGAGGTCGATAGACGTCCTCCGGAAATACCGTGATGGCCACCGGCAGTGCGATCTCCGCGGTCTTCTGCGCGCCAGCACTAATAACGCTGCCTCGCGCGCCGTTCTCCCAGTACAACCGCCCTGCCGAGGTTGCGCTGTTCGTCAGCCAGTACAACGTGATGTCGTCCAGCACGTCGTCTTTCGTCGGCGACTTTTCGGGATCGGCTCCATACGTCCACTGCGCGAAACCTGGATGCACGAGCATCCAGGCCGCGAGAAAGGCCGGTGAGTCCGCTACGCCGTAACCGAGCGTCTGCGGCCGCGCGGTCATCATCACGAAATAGGCGGAGTTGCCCTTTTTGGCGTATGCAATGAGCGATTCAACCACCGCGCGTTCGTTGTCGGAGAGTCCCGCCGGCGCGGGCCCGCCCATGGGGAGCACCGCGGCCACCTCGGGCGGTACCGTCGCGGGCAGGTTCAGGTGGATACCGAGCAATCCTGCCGGCGCCTGGCGCGCCATCGCGCTGGAGATGGGGGCGCCCCAGTCGCCGCCCTGGGCGACGTAGCGCGTGTACCCGAGGCGCTGCATCAGCTCCGCCCAGGTTTGCGCTATGCGGTCGGGATCCCAGCCGGTGCTGCTTGGCTTACTGGAGAAGCCGTAGCCCGGTACTGACGGGATAACGACGTCGAAAGCGTCTTCAGCGCTGCCTCCGTTCGCGGTTGGGTCCGTGAGCGGCCCAATGACCTTGATGAGCTCGAGCACGGAGCCCGGCCAACCGTGCGTGATGATCACCGGAAGCGCATTCTGGTGACGCGAGCGGACGTGAATAAAGTGAATGTCCAGCCCATCAATGTTCGTCTTGAATTGCGGCAACGAATTCAGCTTCGCTTCTGCCTTACGCCAGTCGTAGTCCTTGCCCCAGTAACGGACGAGTTCCTGGATCCTTGCCAACTGCGCACCCTGCGACTGATCGGCAACGGTTTCCTTATCGGGCCATCGCGTGGTCGTGATGCGTCGGCGGAGGTCGACGAGTTGCTCTTCGGGAATGTTGACGCGGAAGGGATGGATTGCATTGTCTTCAATCGCTGCGCGCGCCGCGGCAGGAAACACGTTGGCGGCCCCAACGGCCGCTGAGCTAGCAAGAAAGCCGCGCCGGCTTAGTTTGGAGTTCTCGACCGCAGCCATTTGGAGGTCTCCTCTATTCAAATACCGAGCTCTCCAGAGTGACCTGACCGGCAAGCGGGGATGATCGATCAATCGGCCGCTTGGCGCCGGAGCTCTGCGACATCCTTGTCGGTAAGCTTCGAGCGTTCCGCACCGAAGCGAGCGGTCACATAGTTGGCAACGGCCGCGATCTCCGTGTCCGAATAGGCGCTGCCGAAGGCCGGCATCGATATGACGCCGTCGGGTGTGTGGCGCGTCGTGCCGGAAATCACAATCTGCACGACATTGGTCGCGGTGCGATCGTTCACGCCGCGCGTGCCGGCAATCGTCGCGAAGGGCGACAGCTGACTCACGCCCGACCAATCATGACAATGCACGCATGCCCCTTCGAACACGCGTTTACCGACCGCCTCAGCCGTCGCATTTCCCTCGCTCGGCGAACTCGCCGCCGGCGGCGCAAGCTTGGCTGGCAAGTCCGGCGATGCGATTGGAGGGACGCTTCGCACATAAGTTACCAGCGCACGGATATCGCTCGAAGCGATGTCCTTGAAACTCTGATCGACCGCTTCGCCCATTGGTCCAGCTGCGGTGCCGCGGCCCGCGGCATGGCCTGTCGATAAGTAATTGCGCACTTCGTCGTCGTTCCATGCGCCGATGCCGGATCCGTTGTCGGAGCTGATATTGAACGCGTACCAGCCGGCAGTCAGGGCGCCGGCAAATTTATTTCTGTTGTCGAGCGCCAACGCCAAATTGCGTGGCGTGTGGCATTCGCCGCAATGCGCCAGGGCCTCGGCGAGATAGGCGCCCCTATTCCATTCCGCGCTCTGCGTGGGAACGGGCCGAAACCGTGAATTTTCACTAAAGAATGCAGACCAGAGTCCCATCAGCCAGCGCTGGTTATATGGAAAACCAAAAGTACTCGGCAGGTTTTGCGCGCGGACCGCTGGTAGGCTGAACAAATAGGCCTTGATCGCCAGAGCGTCCGCGTCGGTCATGCGAGTGTAGGACGGAAACGGCATCGCCGGATACAAACGTGTCCCGTCCGGCCGTATGCCGCGTTGCACGGCGTTGAGGAAATCCTGATCGCTGTAATTACCGATCCCGGTTTCTTTGTCCGGAGTAATATTGGTGGAGTACAGCGTTCCGAACGGCAGAGGTATGGGAAGCCCGCCGGCATAGAGCCGGTCGCGCGACACGGTGTGACAGGCCCTGCAATCGGCGGCGCGCGCGAGATATTCGCCGCGCTTTACGACATCGGAATTTGCGAGATCGGCAGGAGCGCCCGTCGGATCGGCGGCACCATAATCGGCGAGCGCGACGGTCGATCCGCCTGCAAACGCCATCGGCCTTGGATTGAATATTTTCCAGGCAAAAACGGCTGCGACGATCAGCAAAATGACGATGACCAGCATTGTGCCGCGCGTGCGCATGATGATTACGACCTACCGGCGACGGCGAGTGCCTTGCGGTCGATCGGCAGCCGGCGCAACGCGACGCCGGTCGCCGCATAGATCGCGTTGCGAAGCGCCGGCGGACCGGCGGTGGTCCCGGTCTCGCCGATGCCGCCTGGATCTTCGCCGCTCTTGATAAGGTGGATGTCGATCTTGGGCACTTCGTCGATGCGCAGCATGCGATAATCGTTGAAGTTGGATTGGCGCACCCGGCCGCGCTCGATCGTGATCTCGCCGAACAGCGCCGCGGTCAGCCCGAAGATCAATCCGCCCTGCAATTGCGCGACGATGGTATCGGGATTAACGGCAATGCCGGTATCGACTGCGGAGGTCACGCGGCGCAGATGCACTTCGCCGTGTTCATCAATCTCGCATTCGACGACGGTAGCGATGAAACTGCCAAACGACGGCTGCGCACAGACACCGCGGCCGGTCCGCGCCGGCAAAGGCTGACCCCAGCCGGATTTTTCCGCCACGAGTTGGAGCGCCGCCTTAAGACGTGGTGTCTTTTCAAGCATGCCAACGCGGAACGCGATCGGATCGGCGCCGGCCTTGCGCGCCAGCTCATCCATGAAGCATTCGGTCGCGAAGACATTGTTATTGGGCCCGACGCCGCGCCAGAACCCGGTTGGCACCGCTGGCGGCTCGGCACGAACATATTCGACCTGAAAATTTGGAATGTCATAGGGATTGTCGACCGCGCTATCGACGGCGTCGATATCGATGCCGCCCTGGAACGCTGGCGGCAGCCAGCGGGCGATAATCGACGAACCGGTCACGCGATATTTCCATGCAGCAATCTTGCCGCCTGACAGGGTTGCCGAAATGACGTCGCGATAAACCGGCCGATAAATATCGTGCTGGATATCCTCCTCGCGCGTCCAGACCACTTTTACTGGGCCGTCGACCTGCTTGCCGATGCGCACGGCGGCGGCCACCATATCGGCCTCGAGCCGTCGGCCGAAACCGCCGCCGAGCAGGTGGTTGTGCGCGGTCACTTTGTCGAGCGGGAGGCCTGCGGCTTTCGCGGCATCAGATTGCGCGCGGCTGATGACTTGACTCCCGACCCACACTTCACAGGAATCGGGAGTGACATGAACCGTGCAGTTCAGCGGCTCCATTGGCGCGTGCGCCAAAAACGGCAGCTCGTATTCGCCGTCTATTCGCTCGCCCTGGGAAAGCGCCTTGGACACGTCGCCGACCGATTTTGCGACCACGCCGTCCTTTTTGCTAGCGGCGCGCAGATCGTCCCAAATATCGCTTGAGTTGATTTTCGCGTTTGCGCCTTCGTCCCACGCGATAACGAGCGCATCGAGGCCTTTTTTGGCAGCCCACATGTGATCGCCGACAACCGCGACGAGGTCATCAAGCACGATGATCTGTTGCACGCCGGGAACCTTCTTGGCTGCGCTGTCATCGACCCGACCAACCTTCCCGCCGAACACCGGACACTGGGCAAGCGTCGCAAACTTCATTCCGGGCAGCATCGCATCGATGCCATAGATCACCTTGCCGTCGGCCTTGTTGGGTGTGTCGAAGCGTTTGAGCGGCTTGCCGATGAGCGTGAAATCCTTGGGATCCTTCAGCGGCGGATCTCGCGGGACCGGCTGGGCGCTCGCGGCATCGACCAAATCACCGTAAGCAAGCATCCGGTTGCTTGATTCATGTCTGACGACGCTATTTGACGTCGAGCAACTCGCCGGATCGACTTGCCACTGTTGTGCCGCGGCCTGAACCAGCATCAGACGCGTTGCAGCGCCGGCCACGCGCAGCGGCTTCCAGAATGCGCGAATGGAATTGGAATTGCCGGTGACCTGAATCCCGAAGGTGGGGTTCCCGTAGAGCTTGTCATTCGGCGGCGCGTGTTCCAGGACAACTTTCGTGAAATCCGCATCGAGTTCGTCGGCGAGAATCATTGGGATCGCGGTATATACACCCTGGCCCATCTCGACCTGCGGCATGACAAGCGTGGTTTGACCGGAATGATCTATGCGGATGAACGCGTTAGGTGCGAATTTGCCGTCCGTGCTGTCGGGCGGCTGCTCCGGCTCGTTGACGGCGCGCGCCGGCAGATGGAAGGCAAGTACGAATGCTCCGGCCATGCCGCCCTGCAAAACGGCGCGACGCGGCGGTGTGGCGGCGAGATGCCTCGAGCGATACATCGGGCAGCCTCCTACGTCTGGCCGTCACCCGCGGCGTGCTTGATCGCGTCACGGATGCGGACATAGGTGCCGCAACGGCAGATGTTGCCTGCCATCGCAGCGTCGATATCGGAATCGTCAGGATGCGGCGTGGCGGCGAGCAAAGCCGTCGCCGACATGATCTGACCCGGCTGGCAATAGCCGCACTGAATGACCTCCAAGTCCAACCAGGCCTTCTGGACCTTTGCGCCCGTCGGCGTGGCGCCGATGCCTTCGAT
>CATPBC010000356.1 GCA_955652195.1 uncultured Xanthobacteraceae bacterium
AGATCGCCGGCGAGAAAGCGGGCGACGGCATCGAGCGCGCCGTTGTCGTCGAGATCCTCATGGCCACCGTCGAGAAACCGCACGAAATGCTTCGGCTTGTTGGCGAGATCGAACAGCGCTTCGCCCATGGTGTAGGGAACGACCCGGTCGTGCACGCCGTGCATGATCATCACCGGCGCCGTGACCTTGCCGACGCGCAGGTCGGACCGGAACTGATCTTTCATCAACAGCGAGACCGGCAGATACCAGTAATGGCGGGCGCCGAGCGCCACCGCGGACGTGAACGGCGCTTCGAGAATCACCCGGCCCACCGGGCGTTCCACTGCAAGCGCAATCGCTACGCCGGAGCCGAGCGATTCACCCCAAAGCACAAGCTGTTGCGGCGAGTAGCGCCCCGCGGCGAAACGATAGGCGGCTTGCGCATCCGCAATCAGCCCCTGTTCGCTCGGACTGCCGGCCGAGCCGCCGTAGCCACGATATTCCAGCGCAACCAGGCCGACGCCGTCAGCGATAAGTCTGCGAAAGCGGGCTACGCGAAAGCGCAGCGCTCCGCCATTGCCGTGGAAATACACAATGACCGGTTTGGCGTCGCGCGGCGGCACGTGCCAGGCCGCAACGCGCACACCGTCCGCCGCGGTCAGCGGAACCTCTTCCGCTTCGGGAAATCCCGCTTCGGCCGGCACGACATGGGCGGCGTCCGGGAAATACATCAATGAGCGCTGCGCGACATAGATCACCGTCGCGAGCGCGGCGTAGAGACAGAATGCGATGACGGCGGTCCAAGCGAGTGCCAGCATGCTGCGCGAGGCCGATCCTGTGCGCCGTTTTTTATGCCAGGCGCGCTGCAAGAACGCTTGTGGAATCGCCAACGCGCGCCAACGCGTCGGCAGCGTCACTTTGGTCGTCGCATCTATCGGCATGGTCGCATGACAGGACTAGACCGCCGATCCCGGTCGGCGCCGCAACACCGCACGCCCACATCGCAGAAAAAAGCCGGCCGGCTAGGACAAGCCGACCGGCGCAATCAAAGCGCTACCGCACCACCGGCAGCAGACTGGTCACTGGCAGACTTGTCACTGACAGATCTGCACGGTCCGCCAGCGATAACCGATGCCTTCGATCCACACCTTGCGCTTGCCCCAGTAGCAACCGGGCGCGAGCTCCGCATAGCCCGGACCTGCCGCAGGATAATATGCGGGCGCCGGTGGCGGCGGCGGATAGTAACCCGGTGGCGGCGGATAGTAGGCCGGTGGCGGCGGCGGACTATTGGCGATGGCGCTGCCGATGATGGCGCCGGCGGCTACGCCGCCGAGAATTCCGGCGCCCACCGCGCAGCCGACGCAATCAGCCTTTGCTGGCGCCGGTGCGGCTGCAGCAAGACCTAGCGCCGCAGCCGCGGCGAGGCCGACAAGCGACTTGTGCATGTGCTCCCCTCGTGTGATCGGCCGGGATGCCGATCGGAACTGTGGATAAGCGGAAGTCCCCGAAACCCCCGAATTGATCAGACCCGGCGAAACTCAAGAGCGACTATTTGGGCGGAAGTTAGGTGCCGAAAATCTCCGCCAACCGCAAGCGAGGCGTTTCCATTCCGGAAACGCCTCGTGCCTTTTCCAACACAGTCAGGACGCGCAGGTGTTCGGATGCCTGTTCAGATGCAGGCGCGAGTCCACACATAGCCATTCCATACCCGACGCCAGACGCAGGGCGGGCCATAGTATGGATAGGGCGCGCCGTAATACCCATACGGCCCATACCCACCATAGTAGTACGGCGCTGCCAGCGCGCTGCCGACGATCGCACCGGCGGCAAAGCCGCCGAGGCCCCAGCCCCAACCGCCGCCACCCCAACGTGCTTCCGCAGGCGCCGAAGTCGCCACCGCTGCGCCGGCAATGGTCGCCGCAGCAACGAGGGCAGTCAGCATTGTCTTCATGACCTTCACCTCAAGTTTGGGAGTTTCGCTCGCATTCAAAAACCAAGACTTGTTTTCAAGAACCAAGACTTGTTGCCTTTTCAAAAACCAAGACTTGTTGCCCTAAGTTCCCATTTATTGGTGAATGCAGACTGAATGATCCTGCCAGATTGCAGACATCTTTGGCCCGTTTCGGCGCGGGCATTACCGGCGCAATCGAATTGATCGCGCTGCGACGGGCACTTCCGCAAGGCGCTGATCAAACCGCTCCCGCCGCTCCAATCGCGATCAACATTTTGTCATGACGAGCGAAGCCGAGACGCGATGCCGGCCGGCTCGGAGCGCAGGGCCGCCGGCACGTCGAAGGACGAGGCACGCGCCGACTAGGAAGCCTGCGACAATCCGTCGCAGATGCGCCGTAGGGATTGGTGGGACTTGGTTTTTTGGCATCTCGCCCGCCCCTTGCGCATGACGGCGCCCCGGCGCGCCCATCGGCTTCGCTCAGGCGATGATGTCGGGCGTGAGCTGGTCTTCGATGAAAGTGATGCGGTCGCGTAGCTGCAATTTGCGCTTTTTCAGCCGCTGGACCTGGATGATGTCGGAGCCGGGCGAATCTTGCAGGGCCGCAATCGCGGCATCGAGATCGCGATGCTCCTGCTGCAGGCGCGCCAGTTGCGCCCGAAGCTCGCGTTCTTCGTCTTTCGTCATCGCCGCCCTGGTCGCGCTAGGTTCGGCTGGTGAGCGCGGTTTTCGGCCGGCAAGCCGCCGGGTGTTACACCTGACTGCGCGTAAGTAACGGTCGATTATCACGTTTTGGCCATTAGCCCACAAGCCCGCGCATCGCTGCGACAGGGATTTTCGCCGGAGCAAAAGCGGAGTATCCTAGCCGCGATTGTCAGGGTGTAGGATGATCTGATCCGGCCATCTGCAAGGAGGCATGCCACATGGCGATTGAATCGCATCTTGCGGAACTCGAAAAACGGCACAGCGCACTCGAACAGGAAATCGCAGAAGCACTCACCCACCCTTCGATCGATAATCTCCAAATTGCGGAACTCAAGCGGAAGAAATTGCACGTCAAGGATGAGATCGCGCGGCTAAGGCAAGACGCTCTCGTCCATTAATCAGTCTCCTTCGGCGGTCCTTATTGCCGGACGGCATCCGGCAGCCGGCAAGCTACGCCAACCCACAGGCGCGGCAGGCTCCCTCGACCTATTGTCGATCGCTGCAAGCCGCGCGGATGTACATGAGGGCGCTCGCCTAACTATTTCAATCTTGACTTTCGGACAATTTTGTCCGAAAATAAAGAAACTATTGCCTCCTCGGCGGCAATGGACAAGCGCGACAAATTCATTGCCGAACTGCGAGATGAGGCGCGCCGAAGAGGATTGTCTTTCCGCGCCGAGAAGTGGCGCGGAAAAGGCGGCCACATGATGGTGTTCGTCGGCGACCGGTTGACCACGGTACCCTCCCGCGAAATCGATCCGAAAACGGCGCGAAAGATCAGAAAGCATCTCGGATTGGCGGATTAAGGAGAAGAAGGGCCATGAAGGCTTACGCCTATCGCGCGCTTTTCGAGGCAGGCGGCCGGCGCGGCAACATCGTCATCACGTTTCCAGATGTCCCGGAGGCTATTTCGCAAGGCCGCGGCGAAGCCGATGCTCGCCGCATGGCCGAGGAGGCGCTGGGTTTGGCGCTGCTGAATTATCTTGAGCGCGGCAAGCCGTTGCCAAAGCCGCGCGCCAAGAGCCGCAATCTCGTCGACATCGCGGTTGCGCCAGACGTGGCGGCGAAGCTCGCGGTGCTGGAAGCGTTCGCCGCGGCGGGAATTACCAAAAGCGAACTGGCGCGGCGCATCGGCAAGGACGAAAAAGAAGTCCGCCGCATTCTTGATCCGAAGCACCCGACTAAATTGCCGGCGCTGATCGCCGCGCTACGCGCGCTCGGCAAGCGCCTGGTGGTCGGGGTGATGGCGGATCAGGCAGCATAAATACCGAATCTACAGGCCGGTCGAAAGCCGATGCTTTTTTAACGCCTCCATGCTCGGCGCTTGTTCGGGCTGCTTCGCGGCATGAATTTTCCTTCCGGCCAAGTTTCGATAACCACTCCTGCTCAACCGAGAAGTGCCGTGCTGTTCCTAACTGCTCGCGCGGTGATCGTCCCAACGCCAAAATTCCTTGCGGGCGGCCTCCCAGTTTCAAGAGATATGCTGGGTCGTCCGGTTGAACCGATTTATGTGCCAAGCAGCGCCATGGCTCCGTGACTTTTTTCCCAGCCTCGAAGTCATCGACAAGGGCTCGCAGACTGGCATAGGGACATCCTTTGGGCGTCCATGTGAAGA
>CATPBC010000357.1 GCA_955652195.1 uncultured Xanthobacteraceae bacterium
CTGAGCAAATCATTCGGCGGGCTGCGGGTCACCCGCAATGTCAATCTCGATGTCGAGCAGGGCGAGCGCCGGTTGATCATCGGCCCGAATGGCGCCGGTAAAACCACTCTATTCAATTTGATCACCGGCGAGCTGGCGCCGGATGCCGGCTCGGTAAGGTTATTTGATCGCGACATCACTCGGATGCCGAGCCGCAAACGCACGCATCTGGGAATGGCGCGTACTTACCAGATTATCACCCTGTTCGCTCGCGATACGATCCAGCATAACGTCACGCTAGCTTTGCTCGGCCTCTCAGCCGTGCGATGGAACCCAATCGTTGCGCTTAATCGGCAAAGCCATCTCGCCATGCAGGCGCGCGACGCACTCAAGCGTGTCGGCCTCGAAGCCATTGCCGAGCGGCCGCTAGCGGAAACCTCATATGGCGAGCGGCGACGCGTCGAAATTGCCATGGCGCTCGCGCAAAATCCAAAGCTTGTTTTGCTTGACGAGCCGTTCGCCGGGCTCTCCATCGACGAGAGACAAGACGTGCGCAAGCTCCTTATCGCCATTCCGCGCGAGGTCACCATCGTCATGATCGAGCACGACATGGATGTGGCGCTCGATCTTGCCGATCGGATAACGCTTCTGCATTTTGGCGAAGTGATCGTCGAAGGCACGCGCGCCGAGGTGGTCGCCGATCCGCGCACCCGGGAGGTATATCTTGGCGAATAGCGCGCTTCGTCTCAGCGGCGTCGACGCCTATTACGGCGACAGCCATGTGCTGCAGAAGGTCGCGTTTGAGCTTGGTGCGGGACGGCTGCTCGGCTTACTTGGCCGCAACGGTGCCGGTAAGTCGACCTGCATGAACGTCAGCGTCGGTCTCTTGTCACCGCGTACCGGCAGCGTTGAAGTCTTCGGCAAGCCGGTGACACGCATGCCCCCTGAGGTGATCGCCGCACACGGCGTAGCCCTGGTGCCGCAGGGCCGCCGTGTTTTTAAGAGCCTGACCGTGCGCGAAAATCTGATGGTTGCCGCGCGCAAAGGCTTCGCCGGCACGGCGCATGCACCATGGACTGCCGACACCGTCTTTGCCATGTTTCCGCGGCTTGCCGAAAGGCGCGGCCAGATGGCTGCCTATCTCTCCGGCGGTGAGCAACAAATGCTCGCCATTGGCCGTGCACTGATGTCAAATCCGCGGGTCTTGCTGATGGATGAGCCATCGGAAGGGCTCGCACCGCAAATCGTCGCGGAGGTGATGGCGACGATCCGCAAGCTCAAGGAAAGCGGGCTCTCCATCGTGCTTGTCGAGCAGAACCCGAAACTGGTGTTCGATATCGCCGACGATATCGTCATTCTCAACAGCGGCCGCGTCGCCGTGGTTTCAACCGCCGCCGCGCTCAAGAGCGACGGCGTTGATTTGCGCCAGCATCTTGGGATCTTTTGATCCCGTCGAGTTGTTGCCCAAAGTGCCAGGCTTTAGTCCGGATTAGCCGCCCAGTCGATATTGCAAATTGTCGGACTCGTCGTCACGATGGCATCGATAGGCGTAGAGGGGTATTCCTTGATCACCGTACCAGAATTGTCAGCGGAAGCCTTGGGGTCCTTTCTTGCCGAGCATTTGAACCGCAATTTTGGTTCGACCCATGCGCATTTGGCCGAGCTGATCCCGTCAATCGCACGCATAGCCCTTGAATGCATCGGCAACAGCGACGCGCTTTACCACAATGTCGAGCATACGATGCTGGTGACGCTGGTCGGCTACGACATCATGAAAGGCCGCGCCTTGCTGCGGCCGACATATGCCAGTGATTTCGCGCACCTCCTCGTCGCCTGTTTATTGCACGACATCGGCTATGTCCGCGGCATTCTCAGCGGCGATGACGAAGATGGCTATGTGATCGACGGCAAAGGCAACAAGGTTAAACTACCGCGCGGCTCTTCCGACGCGGCGCTGCTGCCCCACCATGTCGAGCGATCAAAGCTGTTCGTTCTGGATCGCGTCGGCAAGGGAAAGCAGCTCGATGCGGAAAGGATCGCCAACGCCATCGAATTTACGCGCTTTCCATCGCATTTCGCCGCCGACGGAGACAACGAAGAGGGCCAGTTAATGCGCGCGGCCGATCTTATCGGGCAGCTTGGCGATCCGCACTATCTGCGCAAAGCCAATGCGCTGTACTACGAGTTCGAGGAGGTCGGCATGAACAAGCAGCTTGGCTATACCTCACCGGCCGATCTTACCGAGCTTTATCCGCAGTTTTATTGGAATAGCGTGTCGCCGCACATTCAAAGCGCAATCCGCTATCTCAACCTGACGTCAAGCGGGCGGCAGTGGGTGGCAAACCTCTACAGCAACGTGTTTCGCGCCGAGCGCGAAGTCACGCTTTGCGGGCCGCAGCGCTAGTCCAACCTTCAAATCAACACTCAACCAATTCCTTGCGCGCCCGGCGCGGCGAGGTCAAAAAGGAATGCTCATGTCCGGACAATGGAACAAATATGCCCCAACTGCCGCGCGGCACCATGGTCGGCCCGGGCGCGAGCTGCGGCCCGATAGCATAACGATCGACATTCATTCCCATGTCGCCGTGCCGGCCGCAGCAAAATTCGTCGAGCCCTATCTCGATTGGGCCACCATCCCGCTCGCGCATTTTGCCAACGCCGAAACCAAGGCACTCAGTCAGAAACAGGAGGCCGACATTCGCGCCCGGATCGGACATGATCACAGGTTGGCTGACCTCGACGCCATGGGTATCGATGTGCAGATCATCGCGCCGCCGCCGCCGCAGTGCTACTACACGGTGCCGCTCGATATCGCGGTCAAGGCGATGCAGATCGTCAATGATGGGATTGCCGAATTCTGCGCGGTCAAGCCTGACCGCCTCAAGGGGTTCGGCGTGGTGCCGATGAC
>CATPBC010000358.1 GCA_955652195.1 uncultured Xanthobacteraceae bacterium
CCCCGCCCGGCGCGATCCTCGACCATCATCCGAAAGCCGCCGGCGGTGCCGATACCCATGACCGGCGGCGGCAGCACCGGAATGATGAAGGCGTCTTGGATCGAGGACAGCCGCCGGAACAGCTGCGCCTGGATCGCCGCCGCCGACTGCCGGGGATCGTGTCCGCGTTTCTGGAAATCGTCGAGCACCAGAAACAGCGCGCCGGAATTCGGCGCATTTGTGAAAGTGGCGCCAGAAAAACCGACGATATTCGCGGCATGCACGACGCCCGGCACTTGCATTGCTATGTCGAGCGCGTGCTGCTGCACTGCGTCGGTGCGCGCCAACGACGCACCGGGCGGCAATTGCACCACGACGATAATGTAGCCCCGGTCCACTTGCGGAATAAACCCAGCCGGGGTGGTGCGAAAGGCGTTTAAGCCGACGCCGATGACCACAAGATACAACGCGACCATCAGCGCGGCGCGCCGCACTGTCCGCGAGGCCAGCCAGGCAATCCCAAATCCGACCTTGTCGAAAGACCGATTGAAATAGCCGAAGAACAGGTGGATCGGCCGTGCCCACCAAGCCTCATGCTGGGTTTCCTGGTGCGGTCTTAACAGCAGCGCACACATTGCTGGCGAGAGTGTCAGCGACACGATGAGCGAGATAATCGTGGCGCCTGCGATGGTCAGCGCGAACTGGCGATAGAACTGACCGGATATGCCGGTAATGAATATCGAGGGAACGAACACCGCACACAGGACCAGCGCGATCGCGATCAGCGCCGATCCAACTTCGTTCATGCTTTTGCGCGCCGCGTCACGCGGCGCAAGCCCCGCCGCAATATTGCGTTCGGCATTCTCGACCACGACGATGGCATCGTCGACGACGATACCGATCGCCAAAACAAGACCGAATAAGGAAAGATTGTTGAGCGTGAAGCCGAACGCCGCCATGAAGAAAAAGCTGCCGACTAGCGACACGGGTATGGCGACGAGCGGAATGATGGCGGCCCGCCAAGTCTGCAGGAACAGAATCACCACCAGCACAACCAGCACGATCGCTTCACCAATCGTGTCGATCACCGCGTCGACCGACTGCTGGATGAATTGCGTCGGATTATAAACAATCGCGTATTGGACGCCGGCTGGGAAACGCTGGGCCAACACTTTCATCAGGTCCGTGACACCCTTGGCGGTAGCGATTGCATTGGATCCCGGTCGCTGAAAAACAGCGAGCGCCACTGCCGGGTCGTGATCGAGATAGGAGTTTGATGAATAATCGAGCGCGGCGAGTTCTACAGTGGCAACATCGCGTAGCCGCACCACGGCGCCAGGCGTCTCTTTGACTACGATCGCACCGAACTCATCGGGATTGTCGAGACGGCCGAGCGTTTGCACCGCAATCTGGAAGGCTCCGGGACGAGAAACCGGCGGTTGATTGAGCACGCCCGAAGCGACCTGGATGTTTTGCCCCTGCAACGCAGTCGTAACGTCGCTCGCGGTCAGGCCAAGCGATTGCAGCCGGTCAGGATCAAGCCAGATCCGCATCGAATAATCGCGGCTGCCGAATACCGTAATCGAGCCGACGCCGTCGACCCGCGTGAGCGGATCGGTGATCTCAAGCGTGGCGTAGTTGGAAATGAACAGCGAGTTGCGCGATTTGTCCGGCGAATACAAGTGCACGACCATCATCAGGTCGGGCGAGGCCTTGCTGACGGTCACGCCGATATTGCGGACGTCGCTCGGCAGGCGTGGCTGCGCAATAGCCACGCGGTTCTGCACCTGCACCTGAGCAATATCGAGATTGGTGCCGAGATCAAAGCTGACTTGAATCGAGAATCGTCCATCGGCCGTCGAATTCGACGACATGTACAGCATGTTTTCGACGCCGTTGATCTGCTGTTCCAGCGGCGTGACCACGGTCGATGCAACGACGTCGGCGTTGGCGCCGGGATACTGGCCGGAAACGTTGATGATCGGCGGCGCGATCTCAGGATATTGTGCGACCGGAAGGCGCAGAAACGACACGCCGCCGAGAATGACGAAAACGACGGAGACTACGGCAGCAAAGATCGGCCGATCGATGAAAAAATGCGAAATGCGCATCTCAGCTACGCTCTACACGCCGCGCATTTGCACTGCGGCGGAATCCGAACCAGTAGTGGCGCTGCCGCTGTTCTCTCCACGATTACGTCTCATTGAGCTCTCGCTTCATCGCCGCTTTTGGGCGCCGGAGAGGCCGGAGCGTTCAGCTCGCGGGCATTGACCTTAATGCCGGGCCGCGCGTGCATGAGGCCATTGACGATCACACGGTCACCGGCCGCAAGACCATCCCTGATCACACGCAAGCCGTCGTCGAGCTGACCAGGGCTCACGTATTTTTGGCGCACCACGCCGCCATCATCGACAACAAGCACGTATTTGCGCGCCTGTTCGGAGGCAATCGCCTCATCGGGAACAAGCAATGCCAAATAGGGCGGTGACCCGGGCACCCGGATCCGGCCGAACATGCCCGGTGTAAAGACGCCGTCGGGGTTCTGGAATACCGCACGGCCGCGGACCGTGCCGGACGATTGGTTGATGGCATTATCGACGAAATCGATGTTGCCGGTGTGCCCGAAATCCTTCTCGTCGATGAGCTTGAGCGCGACCGGCACGTTGCCATTCAGTGCCGCCACCTCCTTGCTCGCCGAAGCGAACCGCGCATAGCGCAGATAGGACTGCTCGTCGAAAGTGAATTCGAAGCGGATCGGATCGACCGAGACGACGGTCGCAAGCAGCGTGGTATTGCCGCTGGTGCCGCCGGTCACGAGATTGCCGACCGAGACACGGCGATCGCCGATGCGTCCATCGATCGGGGAACGCAGTTCGCTGTATTCGTTGAGATCGAGTTCGGCCGAGTGCACCATCGCTTCCTGCGCCGCGACCGCGGCTTCGGCGACGGTCTTGGCTTGCGTGCGCTGATCGTAAGTCTGTTCGGTGATCGTTTTATTTTGCAGCAAGCTTTGACCACGCTCGAGGTCAGCTTTAGCAAAGGCGAGATTGGCGCGAGACTGAGCCAGATTGGCGCGCATCTGCTCGAGCACGATCTGAAACGGCCGCCGGTCCACGGTGAACAGGAGATCGCCCTTCTTCACCATCTGGCCATCGGTGAAATGGATCGCAGCGAGATAGCCGGATAGGCGTGAACGCATATCGACCGAACTGACGGCCACGAACCGGCCGACATATTCGTCCTGATCGACCACGGTGCGCTGCACCGGTTTGGCGACGGTGACGGCGGGGAGGTTTTGCGCGGCGCCCTGCTGCTGGCCCTGGCCGCAGCCGGCCAGAGCCGTCGCGAGCAGCGCAGCTGCAAGACGCGCCGCCATAAGCGCGTCCACGCGCGTCTTAGGCGCGCTCATAAGCGCGTTTACGCGCGTCTTAGGCGCACTATTGCCGAACTTCATGATAGTCCCCTCAACTCTCCGGGCATCATAGGCATCCGCAAACGGCAATCACACTGGCGCGGGCGCCGATGCGATCTGCCGATATCCGCCCTTCCCGCCAAGCGTCGCGCTCCCCATATGTGGGCCCACTCCCGAAACTCACCAAATCGGCCGGCGAGCGCCAGCCCAGGACTCTGATATTGCATGACAATCATCCCACTAAGCGACGCCCACCGCAGCGGGCGAAACGGCGCGCAAGGGGCCATCCTCCCGGACGATCAGGCGCTGCTTGACGCCTATTCGCGGGCGGTCATCGACGTCGTCGAGCGCGTCGGGCCCGCTGTCGTGCGGCTTGCGGTACTTAACGGTAATCCCGGCCGGCCGAGCCAAAGCGGTCAACCGCGCGGCGGCACCGGTTCGGGCGTCATCGTGGCGCCCGATGGTCTGATCCTCACTAACAGTCATGTTGCCGGTACCGCGTCCCGCATTGAAGTCACGACCGCCGATGGCCAGGATTTGCATGCACGGCTGGTCGGCGACGATCCCGATACCGACCTCGCACTCATTCGCGTCGATGAAGCGGTTACCCTGCCATCGGCGTCGCTCGGCGATTCTAAATGCCTCAAACGTGGCCAACTCGTGATCGCGATCGGCAATCCGCTGGGCTTTGAGTCGACTGTGACCACGGGCGTCGTCTCGGCGCTGGGCCGTTCGCTGCGTGCGCGTAGCGGCCGGCTGATCGATGACGTCATTCAGACTGACGCGGCGCTTAATCCAGGGAATTCGGGCGGACCCTTGGTATCATCCCGTGGCGAGGTCGTCGGCATCAACACTGCGGTTATTTTGGGCGCGCAGGGCATCTGCTTTGCGGTCGCCGCGAATACCGCAAGCTTTGTGCTCGGCGAACTGGTTCGGCACGGCCGCGTGCGCCGCGCATTCGTCGGAATTGCCGCGCAGCAGACCGCGGTCCCGCCGCTGCGCCGCCGCGCGGCGGGATTGACCCAGGACGGTGCGGTCATGGTCGGCACCGTTGAACCGGGTTCGGCTGCGGATCGCGCGGGGCTGCGGCCCGGCGATATTATCGTCGCACTTGACGGAGCAACCATCGTCGGCGCGGACGATCTGGTGCGCGCGCTCACGGGCGATAAGATCGGCCGCACTGTCGCAGTTGACGTGTTGCGCGGGACCGAGCGGCTCACGCTCGACCTCGTGCCAGAGGAGCGCCGGCGACCGGTCCGGCAATGACGAGATAGAAGTCTGTTCGCACGGCGCGCTCCTTTTCCTTCATTGGCTGGTAGGCGGCCGTCATTGCGAGGAGCAAGCGACGAAGCAATCCAGAGCGGCACTTCAGACCTGGATTGCTTCGCTAACGCTCGCAATGACGATCCGTTCTCGCGGCGCGGCTGAGCGCCCGAGCTATGCCAAGCCACTGTCGCTTACTCGTCACCGCCGGACTTGATCCGGTGGTCCATGCTGAGCTGCAGCGGGCAAATGCCGGTGGAAGCATTCGCAACCGAAGCTTCGGCATGGATTGCCTGGCGTAGACGAGCGAAGCGATGTCGTCCTTCGGTCGACTTTGTCCGGCAATGACGAACGGAACGAACGGGAAAGAACGAAATAAATTCGGAGGCGAAACGCCGACAGACGCAATGGGGATTATGCCGTG
This sequence comes from uncultured Xanthobacteraceae bacterium, assembly GCA_955652195.1. GTDB lineage: Bacteria > Pseudomonadota > Alphaproteobacteria > Rhizobiales > Xanthobacteraceae > BOG-931. The sequence continues at coordinate 5,079 of CATPBC010000358.1, forward strand.
CCTTTCGGGCACGGCCGCGCCTTCTTCGGAAGGCGCACGCCTGTCGGCGTTCCACCGCGGC
>CATPBC010000359.1 GCA_955652195.1 uncultured Xanthobacteraceae bacterium
ATCCGAACCAGACTTCGGCCTGCGGCTGCGGCGAATCGGTCCAGCTCGAGCCGGCGAGCGAAGCGCGGGCAATCTCACAATGATGGCTACGCCGCCCGCGCAGGCGGTGCGGCTTCAGGATCGGCGCGCGGTTCGGCCTCGGGGTCGGTCTCGCAAATGACGTGATCACGCCCCTGGCGCTTGGCGACGTAGCGGCAGTTGTCGGCGCGCTCGATCAGCGACTGCGAGGTGTCCGTCGGTACGAGCAGCAGCGCAACGCCGATGGAAATCGTCACGCGGCCGAGCCGCTCGATCGTTTCATCAATTCCTTGGCCATGACCGCGCGGCGGATGTGGTCGGCGGCGGTGATCGCCGAGCGCAAGGTCGTGTTGGGCAGCGCGATGACGAATTTCTCGCCACCGTAACGGGCGGTGATGTCATGACTTTTGACGTTCTGCTTCATCGAGACGGCACGAGACGCAGCACCTGGTCGCCGGTGAGATGGCTGAACCTGTCGATCGCGTTGTGTCGTGAAGACGCGCGGGGGTCATGGTGTACGTCCTTCACCAGCGCCGAGCGTGAGAGGTAGTAGAACTCCTCGATCCGCCGAGCGGCGAGGTCCTTCGCCTCCATCAGGGTGAGATATTCGCGCGGCGTCACCGGTACGCCGCCTGCTTCAGCTCGTGAAAGAAGGTCGCAAACATCGCTCATCCGGTCCGCTCGCGCGCAGAGCCGAAGCAAATGATGGAGTGCACATTGCACCGTGCAACACGGCGTAACCCCGGAGACATGTTTCTTGCGCTACATCGTAATGTGAGCGTAATATGAGCTGCTGAAAATTATATCTTGACCGAGAACAAAATGCTGGTCCAAGGCAACAAAGCGCTGTCCCAAGGCAACAAAGGTCTGGCCGAAGGCGACCTACGTCTGGTTGCGCTCGCGCTCATCGCCGAGGCGCCCCGTCACGGCTACGAGATCATCAAGCTGATCGAGGAGAAGACGGCCGACTGGTACTCGCCAACTCCCAGCATCGTCTATCCGACGCTGACCAATCTTGCGGAAGCGGGCTATGTGACCGCGTCCACCGACCCCCCGAGGCTTTACACGATCACCGACGACGGCCGCGCCTATCTCAAGCAGAACCGCGATCTCGCCGATGTCGTCCTCGACCGCCTGACTGCGCTCGGCGAACGCATCAGCCGCTGGCGGCGGGCCCTTGCAACCATCAGTAAGCCCTCCTCGCGCATCGACGGCCGGCAGGAACCGGACGCGGATAGCGCAGAAAGCCTGGTGGACATCCTCGCCCGCGCGGCCGGTGATTCGCAGCGAAAATAAAAAACCTTGCTCAGACCGGCACGCGCACGGCCGCCCGTAATCCGCCTTTCGGCGAATCGTCAGGCGTGATGTCGCCGCCATGCGAGCGCGCAATGTCGCGCGCGATCGCCAAGCCGAGGCCGCTGCCGCCTTCGTCTTGATTACGCTCGTCGTCAAGCCGCAGGAATGGCTTGAACACCGCCTCGCGCATCGAATGCCCGGTCGTGGAAGGCGACGGTGGCGGGTGCCCGTGCCGCTCGGTATTGGCGCGCAGCGGAAACCCAGCGCCGAGTGCATCCTGATGGTCGTTTCGTTGCCGCCACCCCGCGGCTATCGGTTCAGCGAAGCCGCCGCAGCGCTGAACGCGGCCGGAGTTCTAGCGCTCCCGTCTATTGTGTCGGCTTCGACGCCAACCCCAAGGAGGAAAGTTTGAACTTGCGCCGGAAGCTAGAAAGCTGAAACTGGGCTTCCTGAGGAATCTCGACTCTACTTGAAACCCCAAGGGAGGTAATGCCGTGTCGAAGTCAACAACCGGACTCGCTGGGAGTGCCTCTCGCCGCACAATTCTATTGAATAGTGTATCGATTGCTGCGGGAGGATTCGTCCTAAGCGCGCCAGCCGCTCGTACTGCCTTGGCTCAAACCAAACTAACTCACGAAGTAGCCAAATATCAGGACACCCCAAAAGACGACCAGAAATGCTCGACCTGCATTCAGTTTGTGACGCCGCCGGCCTCTTGCAAAATCGTGGTCGACCCGATCAGTCCTGACGGCTGGTGTCAGTTTTACGGAGCGAAGCCAGGATGAGGCCGTGTACCAGTAGAGCGCGCTTCGGAGCTCAACTAAGAAAGCACGTGCCAGCTGCCGTAGGCTTTAGCCCGCTATTGTTTCGTTCTCCTCGGTGGAGGGAGTGGCGGCAGCCAGGCGGAATCGAGTGGGCCTGAGGCCAATGCATCGATCCGGGCGGCCATCACGAAATCTGACTCGTGCAACCCTCCGATTTTCCGGGTGGTCAACGATACGTCGCAAAAGCCCCATCCCAACGCGAGCTCTGGGTGATGCCAGATTTCCTCTGCAAGAGCGCTCACCGCGTTGGCGAACGCCAAGGCGGTGCGATAGTCGCGAAATTGGAAGCGGCGCTTGATGCAGCGTGCCGTCGCGTCAAGTTCCCAATCGGAAACCTCGGCGAGATAGGGTGCACACTGTTCGCGCGTGAGCGGGTCGACGCCGCCTCGGCAAG
>CATPBC010000360.1 GCA_955652195.1 uncultured Xanthobacteraceae bacterium
AAACGCTGCAATCTGCAGGCTCTTCATGTAGGACAGGACGTAGAGCGGATCGGAGCCGAGAAAGACAAAATTCTCGAGCGAAAGGCCGGCAAAGAACGATCGGATTCCGCTCCAGCCGGCCGAGAGGTCGAACACCGGTGTGTACGGCGGCTGCGCGATCGCGCTCTGCGACAAGCTTATCTTGAGCACGATCAAGAACGGCAGCAAAAAAAACGCGACAAGCCACGCATACGGTATCCAGACGACAAAGCCGGCCAAGCGCGATCGTCGCGGCTGCGGGTTCATTCGTCGCGACCTCCGATCATCGGGTCAACACGATGGCCGCTTCCGGCGCAAAGCTGAGCCAAACTTTGTCGTTCCAGCCGATGCCACGCGCGATGAGCGGCTCGGTATTAGCAATTGCCGCTTGCAGCGCAACGCCTGCCTCGCTGCGCAGCCGGTAAAGCGACAAATCTCCGAGATAACCGATGTCGACCACGGTCGCCGCGACACCGTTTTCCGCGACCGTTTGTTCATGCCGCCCGACTTCGTAGCGAGTGAGACGAACTTTCTCCGGCCGCACTGCCACCCAAACGGTCGTGCCCGGCTCGATATTGATTTTTCCGGCCGCGCGCAGCCGGCCCAATGCCGTGCCCTCGATCGTACCTTCATCATTGCCGACGCGGCCTTCGAACAAATTGACGCTGCCGATGAAATCCGCCACCCAGCGCGAATTTGGCCGCTCGTATATTTCGGCCGGCGGCGCGACCTGGATCAGGCGGCCCCGATCCATCACCGCGATGCGATCAGCCACCGTCATCGCTTCGCTTTGATCGTGGGTGACGATGATGAATGTAAGTCCGAGGCGGCGCTGCAAGTCCATAAGCTCAAATTGCGTCTCGCCGCGCAGTTTTTTATCCAGTGCCGCCATCGGTTCGTCGAGCAAAAGCACCCGCGGCCGCTTGACCAGCGAGCGCGCCAGTGCGACGCGCTGGCGTTGTCCGCCCGATAATTCGTGCGGTTTGCGACGGCCGAAGCTTTCGAGCTTAACTAGCGCCAGCATGTCGGCGACGCGCGCCGCGATCTCGCTCTTGGGCAGTCCCTCCTGCTTGAGACCGAAGGCTACATTGCCCTCGACCGTGAGATGCGGAAACAAGGCGTAGCTTTGGAACATCATATTGACGGGGCGCCGGTGCGGCGGCACCGGCGCAAGATCCAGCCCGTCGAGCAGGATGCGGCCGCTCTCCGGCTGCTCAAAACCGGCGATAAGCCGCAACAGCGTTGTCTTGCCGCAGCCAGAAGGGCCAAGCAGCGCGAAGAATTCGCCTTGATAAACTTCGAGCGAAAGTTGATTGACGGCGAGAACATCGCCGAAGCGCTTGCTTACAGCCTCGATCCGCAGCAGCGGTTGCAAATTGCGATCGGCCCACGGTTCGAAGCCGCGCTTCGCAAATCCCGAACTTGATCTTGCGCTCGCCATAGTACTCCGATTGACACAGGCGCGCTGACGCCCCGCGCAATCACGCTAATGCATTTCTATGATTCTCGGAAACAGGGGCGGCCCGCACCGGCGGACTGCACCTCCCGGTCAAGGAGGCGTGGCCGGCTGCGGCTGGGCTATGAAGCGCTCGAGCGCTTCGACCTGCGCGGGAGAGAACCGCAGCCCCAGCTTCGAACGCCGCCATAACACATCGTCCGCAGTCTGTGCCCATTCCTTGCGCATCAAGTAGCGAACTTCGGCTGCAGTGAGATCGGCGCCAAACCACGTTCCGAAGTCGTCCATGCGGCTCACTTTGTCGAGCACGCGCTCCACGCGTGTGCCGTAAGCGCGCACCAAGCGTTGCGTATGCTCCACGTTCAGGAATGGCCAACCGCGCCGCGTGCGTTCAACCAGCGTCTCGATGCCGTCATAGACAAAATCGCCGCCGGGCAAATGGCTTTTCGCCGTCCACGGCCGCGAATGCGGGAAAAAGTGCCGCAAGCGCGCCAGCACTTGTTCGGCGAGGCGCCGGTAGGTTGTGATCTTGCCGCCATAGACCGTTAACAGCGGCGCTTCGCCGTAGCGCTCGTCGAGGATCAACTCGTAGTCGCGTCCGACATCCTGCGCTTTGCGCGCGCCATCGTCGTAAAGCGAGCGCACCCCGGCGAAAGCCCAAACGACATCGGCAGCCCCGAGCTCGGTGCGGAAATACTCGTTCACGACTTGGCAGAGATAGTCGATCTCTTGACCGGTCGGCAGCGCCATAGACGGATCGCCGGTGAACACTTGGTCCGTAGTGCCGATCAGCGTGAACTCGCCCTCGAATGGGATAGCAAAGACAACCCGCCCATCCGCGGCTTGCAAGATGTAAGCGCGATCGTGCTCGTACAGGCGCCGCACCACGATATGGCTGCCCTTATCGAGCCGCAGCCGGCGGGCCGGCTCTTGGCGCAACACAGTTTCGGCGAATATTTCGTTCCAAGCTCCGGCAGCGTTTATCAGAATCCGGGCGGACACGACATCGCGCTGGCCGTGCGCGATCAGCACGAGCCGCCACACATCGCCACGTTCGGCGCGCACGCAGCGGGTGCGAGTACGGATCACGGCGCCGCGTTCGGCGGCGTCGACGGCATTGAGCACGACAAGCCGTGCGTCGTCGGCAAAGCAGTCGGAATATTCGAAGGCGTGATGAAATCGCGCTTTGAGCGGCAACCCCGCCGCATCGGTTACGAGGTCGACCTCGCGGGTGCCCGGCAGGATTTTGCGCCAACCGATCCAATCGTAAACCAGAAGCCCGAGCCGCAGCAGCGTCGCTGAGCGTCGCGCTTCATTGATCGGCAGCACGAAACGGATCGGCCTGATCAAGTGTGGCGCGGCCCGCAATAGCACTTCGCGTTCACGCAGCGCCTCGTGCACCAGCCGAAATTCGCCGTGTTCGAGATAGCGCAGACCGCCGTGGATCAGCTTTGAGGAAGCAGACGATGTGCCGGAGGCGAGGTCGTTCTGCTCGATCAGCACCACACGCAGACCGCGGCCGGCGGCGTCCCGCGCAATCCCCGTGCCATTGATGCCGCCGCCGACGACAGCGAGATCGAAATCAGCCACTGCTGCTCCTTTCGATCAGAATATCAAAATCCGGAGCACGGCCTTGCCTCGACTGCAAGATCGGCGAATGATGTCGGGGGACAGAACTATGGACTTTCGCAATCGTCATATCGTCGTTACCGGCGGCGCCGGGGCGCTCGGCACAGCTGTAGTCGTGCAGTTGATCGATGCCGGCGCCGTCTGTCACGTGCCTTGCATGGACGAGGCGGAGGCGGCGCGTTTTCGCTTGCGCGATCATCGGCAGGTCAAGCTGACTGTCACCGGGTCGCTAGCCGACGAGGCGGCCATCGAGCGGCTCTATCGCGGCGTGACGCCGCTCTGGGGTTCGATCCACATCGCCGGCGGCTTTGCCGCCGCGGCTTTGCGTGACACCGAGCTTGCCACGATCCGGCAGCAGTTCGAAATGAACCTGCTCAGCTGCATGTTGTGCTGCCGGGCCGCTATCCGCGCCATGACTGGCGGCGCAATGACTGGTAGCGCAATGACTGGCAGCGCAACGACTGGCGGCGGGCGGATCGTCAATGTAGCCGCGCGCCCGGCGCTGGAATGGCGGGGCGGCGCGGGCATGACCGCCTATACGGTGAGCAAAGCTGGCGTCGCGGCGCTCACCGTGGCGCTCGCCGAGGAAGTCGCCAAGGACGGCATTCTGGTCAATGCCGTTGCGCCTTCGATCATGGATACGCCGGCCAATCGGCAGGCCATGCCGAAAGCCGATCATGCGCTATGGCCCAAGGTCGAAGAGGTGGCAGCGACGATCACGTTTCTCGCTTCCCCGGAGAATCGCGTCACCCGCGGCGCGATCGTGCCGGTTTACGGAAAATCGTGAGGGGCGGCGCGATTTGCTAATATCCCGCCCACAGTCCCGGCGTCGCCAGTTCAAGCAAATGGCCGTCCGGATCGCGGAAATAAATGCTGTCGCCGCCGCGCGGCCAATGCGTGCGGCCTTCGATCGCGACGCCGGCATCCTTCAACCGCTCTTCCCAGACATCGCACTCATCTGCGGCGATGGAAAAGGCGATGTGCACCGGGCCAGCCCCGTCGTGCGGCGGAATCGTGCCGCCGGGGAGATGCACCGTATCCAAGGAATGGCCGCGCAAGAACAATAACAGCACGCCGCGATGACCGACGTCGTAGGCGCAAAGCCGTGGGTCGCGATAAATGCTGTTTAACCCGAGGACCTGTTCGTAGAATGGGCAGGCGCGCTCGAATGCGTCGACATAGAGCGCTGTTTCCAGGACCCCGAGGAGAGCAGGCATTTCGCTGCCTCCGTTTTCGCGCGGCACTGCCATGATGCGGCCCACTCGGCCGCGCCTTCAGGATAGAACTGGCTACGGCGCGGCATCCAGAGCCGATGCGGAGCGATGGCTATCCCGCTACCGGAACGATTTCCCGCTCCGGGATATTTACCAGCCGAGTCACGGTGCTGGCAGCGACGACGGCGCGGTGCTGCGCATAGGCCTCGTGATTGCGCTCGATATAATCGAGATCGTAGAGGTAATTCACCATCAGCCCGTAGGATTGCTTCAGCGCCCGCTCGGACGTGTCGGCGAGCCAATCGAGCCGCTCAAGCCGCGCGCCATTGCCGAGATGGAAACGGGCGACGGCGTCAACGGGGAGGCTGCGGCCATTGCGCGCGCGCAAATAATACCAAGCCGCCGCGCGAATGAACGGTTCGCGCATTGGTTCGGCGAGCTCGGGCGATCGCCACCAGCCGTCTGTGTCAAGAGCCGAAAGCGCTTCGCGGTCGCCATCGTCGAGCGCGGCGGAGCGGCCGTTGGCGCGCTCGCGGTTGAGCCATTCGGCGAAGTTCGGCGCCGGCGACAGCGTCACAAAGGCACCGACGCTCGGAATCTCGCGGGAAACTTCCTCGACCACCTGCTTGATCAGAAAATGGCCGAAGGTCACGCCGGCCAGACCGCGCTGACAATTGGTGATCGAATAGAACACCGCGGTGGTGGCACGCTGCGGTTCGACGGGATCGCGCTTGTCCGAGAGAATCGGCGCGATGGCGCCGGGTATAGCGCGGGTCAGCGCCACTTCGACGAAGATCAGCGGCTCGTCGACCAGCGCCGGATGAAAGAACGCATAGCAGCGGCGATCCGGCGGATCGATACGCCGGCGCAAATCGGCCCAGTCGCTGATCTCATGGACTGCTTCATACCGGATGATCTTTTCCAGGATCGCCGCCGAGGTCGACCAGTCGATGCGGCGCAGCACCAAGAACCCGCGGTTGAACCATGACGAGAACAAGTGAACGAAGTCGTTGTCGACGACGCCGAGATCGTCGCGGTGATCCATCGCGTCGAGCAGTTGCTCGCGCATGCGCACCAGTGCTGCGGTCCCTCCGGGGGCGAGATTAAGACGCCGAAACAGCTCCAGCCGCCGCGGCTCGCTGCCGACATGAAGCGCGGCGGCGGTCTCGTCAGACGGCGATTGACGCCAAGCGGCGATCGCGCGCTCGATGGTCGGCCGGTCGTGACCGAAGGTCCTGGCAAGGGATTCGAAGAAGGCGATGCGCGGTCCGGTGGTCAGTTCGGTGTAGCGCGCGAGTATTTCTTGCGCCAGCGCTACGCCGGACGCCTCGCCGCGGCCGGACAGTAAGTCCTCGCATAGTTCGATCAGACCCGCCGAACGTTCATGGGCCGCTTCGCGCCGCTCGCGCTTGATTAATGCGCGGCTGCGATCCGCGATGCTTTGCAGCATTTCGCTGAAAAAGGTGGTGTTCACCGCGTCATCCCATCCGGCAAGGTTTTAGCTAGTGATGCACGCCGGTAATGACAAGCTCGCGAATAGTTAACGGTAGACAAACAGCCGGCCGTTGGGCAGTTAAGCCCCGGCGCGGCACCCGCCGCGCAGCTTGTGGAGTGGCTTATGCCCGGGCCGTTGGCTGGATTGCGCGTACTGGAACTAGCCCGCATTTTGGCCGGCCCGTGGGCCGGGCAGATCCTTGCCGATCTTGGCGCCGACGTCATCAAGGTCGAACGCAGCGGGACTGGTGACGACACCCGCGCCTGGGGTCCACCCTTCGTCCCCGCTGCCGACGGCAGCCACCTCGACGCGGCTTACTTTCACTGCACCAACCGCGGCAAGCGCTCGATCGAGCTGGATTTCACCACCGCCGAGGGCCAGCGCCTCGTCAAGAAGCTTGCGGCGCGCTCGGATGTTCTCATCGAAAACTTCAAACTCGGTGGCCTGGTCAAATTTGGTCTCGACTACAAAAGCCTGGGGCCGGCCAATCCGCGGCTGATCTACTGCTCGGTCACCGGTTTTGGGCAGTCCGGACCGTCGGCCGCGCGCGCCGGTTACGACCTTATGGCGCAAGGGATCGGCGGCATCATGGGCATGACCGGCGCTGCCGACGGCCCGCCGATGCGCGTCGGCGTGCCGATCGCAGATATCTTCTCCGGCGTCTATTCGACCATCGGCATTCTTGCGGCCCTGGTCCGGCGCGAGAAGACCGGGCACGGCGGTTACGTCGATGCCGCGCTGGTCGATTCGACGGTCGGTACACTGGCTTTTCAGGCGCTCAACTATCTCGTCTCCGGCGAACTTCCCAAGCGCATTGGCAATGCCCATCCGAATCTTGTCCCCTATCAGGAATTTCCGGTCGCCGATGGGAGCATCATTATTGCCAGCGGCAACGACGCCCAGTTCGTCAAGCTGTGCGGCATTCTCGGCGCGCCGCAGCTCGCGCAAGACGCGGCGTATAAGGACAATAAAGGCCGGGTCGAACACCGCGCCGAACTGGTCAGCAAGCTGTGCGCGCTGACCTCGCGCATGAAACGCGAAGAGCTTCTGAATAAGCTGGAAGCCGCTGGCATCCCGGCAGGGCCGATCAATGATCTGCAACAGGTCTTTGCCGACCCGCAGGTCATTCATCGCGGCATGCGGCTCGAAGTGAAAAGCCCGGCGGCCAAAGGCGGGATAATCCCGGGCATTCGCACCCCGATTGTGCTCGACGGCGCGCCCATGGCGTCCGAGCGGCCGTCACCGCGTCTTGGCGAACACACCGCCGAAATTCTGCGCGAGATGGGCGAGGGCTGACTCTACGGCAGAGTTCTTACTCAACGACGCCGGCGGCTGCCGCCGCTGCTGACACTGCCCAAAACCGCCGCGCCGATCAAAATGCCGATGCCGAGCGCGACGCCGATGGTGATAAGCGGCCGGTTCTCGGCTTCGCTGGCGACCCGCCGTAAGGCATCGCTGCCGTATTTCGCGCCGAGGTCGAGCGCCTGATTGCCCAAACGCCCGGCTTGATCGCCGGCAGCCTGCCCGCCTTTGCGGAAGCGATCCACCATCTCGCTCAAAATCGTGGAGATGGCGTCGCCGATTTGGTCGCTCGCCGCTGCGGCCGCGTCGGACGTCCGCCGGCCGGCGATGCGGCCGATCTTCTCAAGTTCCTTCTCCACAACGCCCAGATGCTTCTGGATGACGGCAACGCTGGGAGAGAAATCCGATGCACGATGTTGGAACATGTTGCCTCGCGAAATCACCAATGCGGACAGGCTCGCTGGACGAGCGCCTCCGCCGTGGCACCAACCTGTCAATTACGGGTTTGTTCCGCCGCGTGTTAGTTGCGCAGGTCTTTCGCCGAGCATGAAACGAGAAATTCACCGGACCGCACTGGTCGCTCAAGCGACAGCAATGGGCGCCAAAGCGTCGATATCGGTGACGACATCGATCACCGCGGGACGTTGCGCGGCGAGCGCCTGAGCGAGCGCTGCCGGAAAAGCGGAAGCTTGCTCCACACGGATGCCGAGCGCGCCCATGTCCTGCGCGATGCGTGCGAAATCGACCTTGTTGAAGGTCCATAATTCGCGCGCTTTTTCGGTTTGCTTGCCGCCATAGACGCGATCGAAGCCGCGCTTTGATTGATTGCCGCCGGAATTGTTGTTGACCACCGTCACCGCATTGATGTTCCAGCGCGCCGCGGTCTCGACTTCAGCGATGTGGTACCAGAACCCGGCATCGCCGGTAAACGTAACGACCGGCCGGTCGGGACAGGCGCATTTGGCGCCAAGCCCCGCGGGGAAAGCCCAACCCAAATGCCCGGCGCTGCGCATATAGCTTTGCCGCGGTGATGTCAGATCGAACATGCCGCCCATCCACATGCCGGCGTGCCCGGTGTCGACGACGACGATGGCGTCGTCCGGCACGTGGCGCGTGAGTTCATGGCACAGCCGTTCCGGCCGGATCGGTACCGCCTCCGACATAAGCGCCGATTGATATTTATCGCGCCACGCGCGGCAGATCGTTTGCACTTCGCCGACCCAGTTTTTGCGTTTCGCCGCGCTGCGGTCGGCATGCGCCAGCATGCGCGCCAGGATCGTCTTGGCATCGCCATTGACCGCGGCGCGCAGCGGATAGTTGCGGCCGAGGGCTTCTGGGTCGATGTCAATCTGAATGGCGGGCGTGCCGATCTTGGGCACCGCCCAGAAATGCGTCGTCATGCCGCCGGTCTCGGTG
>CATPBC010000361.1 GCA_955652195.1 uncultured Xanthobacteraceae bacterium
GCGGAACCGCTGCGCCAAGCTCCGCCATGGACGAAGATCGCGACCGGCGCGCGTTCGCCGCCTTCTTTCCCTGCTGCAGTGGACGTCGAAGCTGAACGATAAAGGTCGAGTCCTTCGATCGGTGTCGGCCCATAGGCAAAGCGCAGCGGCTCGCCGATCCGCGCTCGCGCCGCCGCGCTGTTGGCAATGCGCCGCTTGGTGAGCTGGTCGCGGTTTGGCGCATAAACAAGCTGATCGTAGGCGTCGTCGAGCTCCTTCTGGTCCATATCGAGCCAGACCAGCGGGCCCTTAGACGTCTTCGCCGCGGTAGTCGGTCCGTTCATTGCGCTTCCTTATCCTTCGTAGGCAAATCTTTCGCAGGCAAATCTTTCGTCAGCAAGTCTTCGTCGCCAAGCCCGAACACCATTTGCTCCTCGGCAAATCCGGCGACGGCAAACCGGCCGAGCGGTTGGAAATGGCCGCCGCAATGTCTGGCGAAGTCTTGCGACGCCAAGATGGTACGGCCCAAGCGGCCAGCGAGTTTCTCAAGCCGGGCAGCCAAGTTTACCGCCGGCCCGATGCAAGTGAAATCAAGCCGATTGCCGCTGCCGATATTGCCGAACAGCACGTCGCCGACATGCAGGGCCAGCCCGAAGCGCATGCCCGCACCATCACCTTCGGCGGCATGCAGCGCGGCGATATTTCGCCGCGCCGCCGTTGCGGCTGCGAGCGCCGCCGCGCAGATCGGTGGAAAGTCGCCATCGGCGCCGATCGGAAAAATCGCCAACAGGCCGTCGCCCATATATTTGAGCACTTCGCCGCCGTGTTCGTGGATCGCCGGCACCTGGCAATCAAAGTAGAGGTTGAGCAAATCGACCAGGTTCTGCGGCGGCAGGCTGTCGGCGAGCATGGTGAAGCCACGCATGTCGGACAACCAGATCGCGGCGTGAATGGCTTCGGTGTCGCCGCGGCGAATATGCCCGGCGAGCACGCGCTCGCCGGCGTTCTTGCCGACATAAGTCGCGAGCAGATTGCCGGCGACCCGATACCAGGCGCGGATCTCGGCGACCCGCGCCAGCGGCGCGATCACCGCCTCGATCGCCTCGATCTCGGCGTCGGTAAAACCGCCGGGCTGCCGCGTCGCCCACGACGAGAAATGCACCTCGCCGCCGCTGAAGTGCAGTGGCGCCACGAAATAATCGGTGACGCCTTCGGTGCGCAGGTCGTGCAAGATCGGGTAATCCATCACGCAATCCGGATCGGCGAGCCGGCGCCGCAGCGCCTCGCCGGTTTTGCTCACTTGCACCATCGGACTGTTGAGAAAGGACTGGCGCTCGAGCAGCTCGAAACTTCCGTCAGTGACGACCGTGCCGGTATCCGGATGCCAGACGAAGCGGCGCCCCACGATCTCCGGATGCAGCGTGCGGACGAACACTGTGACGCGCCACAACGGCAATCCGGCCGCGCACAAGCGCTCGCAGAGTTCGGTCAAGACTTCGTGCGACAACGGCGCGTTGCGCGCTCCGTGGACGAGCCAGCCGACGATCGGTTGCGAAGATAGCGAAGGGGGCTTCACCGCCTCACCCCAGATTCAAGTCCTTGAAGAAATCGTTGCCTTTGTCGTCGATGACGATGAAGGCCGGAAAGTCGACCACGTCGATGCGCCAGATCGCTTCCATGCCGAGCTCGGGATATTCGATGCATTCGACCTTCTTGATGCAGTGCTCGGCGAGATTCGCCGCGGCGCCGCCGATCGAGGCGAGATAGAAGCCGCCATGCTTGTTGCAGGCGTCGCGGACGACCGCCGTGCGATTGCCTTTCGCCAGCATCACCATGGAGCCGCCGGCGGCCTGGAAATCGTCAACGAATGAATCCATGCGCCCGGCGGTGGTCGGACCGAACGAGCCGGAGGCATAGCCATGCGGGGTTTTTGCCGGACCGGCGTAGTAGACCGGGTGGTTCTTGAAATAATCGGGCAGCCCCTCGCCGCGCTCGAGCCGTTCGCGCAGTTTGGCGTGCGCGAGATCGCGCGCCACGATCATCGGGCCGGTCAGCGACAGCCGCGTTTTTATCGGATGTCTGCTGAGCTGCGCCAATATCTCCTGCATCGGCCGCCTCAGATCGATCTTGACCACTTCGCCGCCGAGCGCCGCGGCATCGACGTCTGGTAGATATTTCGCCGGATTGTGTTCGAGCTCTTCGAGGAACACGCCGTCCTTGGTGATCTTGCCGAGCGCCTGGCGGTCGGCCGCGCACGACACGCCGAGCCCGATCGGCAGCGATGCGCCGTGCCGCGGCAGGCGGATGACGCGCACGTCATGGCAGAAATATTTGCCGCCGAATTGCGCGCCGACGCCGAGCGACTGCGTCATCTTTTGGATCTCGCGCTCCATGTCGCGGTCGCGGAAGGCGTGGCCGTCTTCCGAGCCGCGCTCGGGCAGCGCATCGTAATATTTGCAGGAGGCGAGCTTGACCGTTTTCATCGTCAGCTCGGCCGAAGTGCCGCCGATGACGATGGCGAGATGATAGGGCGGACAGGCCGCGGTGCCGAGCGTCAGCACCTTTTCTTTCAGAAAAGCCAGCATGCGCTCGCGCGTCAGTATCGACGGCGTTGCCTGGAACAGAAACGCCTTGTTGGCCGAACCGCCGCCCTTGGCGATGAACAAGAACTTGTACTCCGCCTCGCCACCGGCGCTCTCGGCATAAATCTCGACCTGCGCCGGCATGTTCGAGCGGGTGTTCTTCTCCTCGAACATCGACAGCGGTGCGAGTTGCGAATAGCGCAAGTTGCGCTTGAGATAAGCGTCGCGCGCCCCTTCGGCGAGCGCCGCTTCATCATCGCCGGCGCTCCAGATGAGCCGGCCCTTCTTGCCCATGATGATCGCGGTGCCAGTGTCCTGGCACATCGGCAGCACGCCGCCGGCCGAGATATTGGCGTTCTTGAGAAATTCGTAGGCGACGAATTTGTCGTTATGCGACGCTTCGGGATCTTCGACGATTGCTTTGAGCGAGGCGAGATGCGCCGGCCGCAGCAGATGATTGATGTCGGTGAAAGCGGCTTCGGACAGCGCGCGCAAGGCTTCGCGCGGCACCACCAGCACCTCTTCGCCCATGACGTGCTCGATACGCACGCCTTCAGCCGCGATCCTGCGGTATGGCGTGTCGTCCTTGCCGAGCGGAAACAACGGCGTGTGCTTATAGGGCGGCGTCGGATGGGCGGTGACGGGGGCGTTCATGGGTACGGCTCTTAAATGGAGAGATGGCGACTGTTTAGCAAATTTTCGCAATACGTTAAGCAGCGGAATCTCTGCGGAGATTGCCTATACCGCGAATGACCGGCACTACTTCGCCCGGCCACCCGCCTGCCGCGCGGCGTAAGTGTCAACCAGCGCCCGGATCATCCGCTGATAGGGCACATGGCGCTTTTTTGCCTCGCGCTTGAAGAAATCGAGGCTGCGGCGCGACAGCAACAATGTGATCTTCACATTGTCCTCGCGCGGCACCAGATCGGCGGGCGCAGGCAGAAAATCCGGGATGACCCGGATGCGACCAATCTCACCGGTGGTGTATTTAACGGTTCTGTTGCTCATAGATGCGTTTGCCTTTCCGCCAATAGCCCGCGCCGAAAATTGCCTCGTGATATGTATCATATGCCATACAAC
>CATPBC010000362.1 GCA_955652195.1 uncultured Xanthobacteraceae bacterium
CGCCGGTCGCCAAGCTCGAGCCGGTAACGGTCGGCGGCGTCGTGGTGCAGAACGCAACATTGCACAACGCCGACGAGATCGCGCGGCTTGACGTGCGAATCGGCGATACCGTCGAAATCCAGCGCGCCGGCGACGTCATTCCGCAAGTACTCGGTGTAATCCCGGACAAACGTCCGCGTGGCGCCAAACCCTACGAATTCCCCAAGGTCTGTCCGTGCCCGCTGCACACTGAAGTTGTGCGCGACCAAACCGCGACCGGCCAACAAGGCGCGATCGCCCGCTGCACCGGCGAGTTTGCCTGTCCCTATCAGGCGGTCGAGCACCTCAAGCACTTCGTCTCAAGGCGCGCCTTCGATATTGACGGGCTCGGCGACAAGCAGATCGAACTGTTCTACGAACACGGCTGGGTCAAAGAGCCGGCCGATATTTTCACGATCGAGGAACGCAACGCCAAAATCCATCTCGAAGAGGTGGAAGGGTTTGGCGAAACCTCGGTACGCAATTTATTTGCCGCGATCGCGGCGCGACGGCAGATCGCGCTGGAGCGTTTCATCTACGCGCTCGGCATCCGCCATGTCGGCGAGACCACGGCCGTGGCGCTGGCGCGCGGCTACGGCAGCTGGAACGCTTTCCATGACGCCTGCCTCAAGCTTGCCAAGGGCGACGAAGACACCAGGCAGGACATGGACGCGCTCGATCAGATCGGCGACACCGTGATCGACAGCCTGCGCGATTATTTCGCCGAAGCGCATAATCGTCGGCGCATCGAGCGGCTCGCCGCACAGGTGAAGATCCGCGAGGCGGCCAAGCCACGCAGCGATTCTGCGGTCGCGGGCAAGACTGTGGTGTTCACTGGCGCGCTGGAAACGATGACGCGCGACGAGGCCAAGGCCTCGGCCGAGCGCCTCGGCGCGAAAGTATCCGGGTCGGTGTCGAAAAAAACCGACTATGTGGTTGCCGGACCTGGCGCCGGCTCAAAACTCGCCGATGCCAAAAAGCTCGGCGTCAAGGTCTTGACCGAGGACGAGTGGGCGAAGCTCATTCGCTGAGTCTCGCCCGCGATACTGGCCGCGTTCAGATCCGTCCCATTAAGACCAGTATAAGCACGATAATGAGCACAAGACCGAGGCCGCCGCCCGGGTAATAGCCCCAGCCGGAGCTATAAGGCCAGGTCGGCAAAGCGCCGATCAAAAGCAGGATCAGAACGATAATCAGAATGGTCGATAACATGACGTTGCCTCGCGTTTTTCACACGGAAAGGCGTACAAACAAACGCTGACTCGACACAAAAGTTCCGGTCGCGACATTGGGGTGCGAACCGCTGCGCGGCGGCGTTAACTTTTCAGCGGCGCGCAAGCACCGCTCAGCCAAGCGCGCGTTTGCGCATCGACAAGCGCCGCCAGCGTGTCACGCACGCGCGCATGATAGGCATCGAGCCAGGCGGTCTCTTCGCCGGTCAGCAATGCCGGGTCGACCAGGCGGCGGTCGATTGGCGCCAATGTCAGCGTCTCGAAAGCGTTGAGCGGCTTCTCCGCGCCGGCAACCGCAGCTTCGGTGACGAGGATCAAATTTTCGATGCGAATGCCATAGGCGCCGGCGCGATAGTAGCCCGGCTCGTTCGACAAGATCATGCCGCGCTTGAGCGGAGCGGTGCCGAGCTTGGCAATGCGTGCCGGGCCTTCGTGCACTGATAGATAGCTGCCGACGCCGTGGCCGGTGCCGTGATCGAAATCGAGCCCGTCGCGCCAGAGAAATTGCCGCGCCAGGCTGTCGAGCTGCGCGCCCGTGGTGCCGTCGGGAAAGACGGCGCGCGCGACGGCGATATGACCCTTGAGGACGAGCGTAAAGTTCTTGCGCATCTCGGCGCTCGGCGCGCCGACCGCGAGCGTGCGCGTGATATCGGTCGTGCCATCTTCGTATTGGCCGCCGGAATCGATCAGGAACAGTTCGCCAGCCGCGATCCGCCGATTGGTCTTGCGCGTGACCCGGTAATGCACGATCGCGCCGTCCGGCCCGGCGCCGGCAATGGTGGAAAAGGAAATATCCTTAAGCAGTCCGGTATCGCGGCGAAAACTTTCCAGCGCTTCCACCGCCTCGATTTCAGTGAGCTTGCCGGCGGGCGCTTCGCGATCGAACCAGGCGAGAAAGCGCGTCACCGCCGCGCCATCGCGCTCCGCCGCCGCGCGCGCGCCAGCGATCTCGGCGGCATTCTTCACCGCCTTCATCGGCGCGATCGGATCGGCGCCGCGCACCACCTTGCCGCCGCTCTCAGTGATCAAGCGGGCGATGGCGTCGGGGCATATAGCTGGATCCAGCATCACTGCGCCGCCGGCTTTACCGAGCGCGGCAAGATCGCGTTCGAAATCCGCCGGCGCGCGCAAATCGGCGAGCGCTTCGAGCCGTGCGCGCACCGCGCCGTCGAGCTTGCGCGGATCGACATAGATCGCCGGCCGGCCGGAGTGCGGCACGGTTGCGGAAGCCAGCACCACCGGCGTGTGCGGCACGTCGCTGCCGCGGATGTTGAACAGCCACGAAACCCCTTGCGGCTCCGACACGATGAGCGTGTCAACGCGCTTGCCCAGCGCCTCGCGGACACGCGCGAGCTTGGCGGTGGCGTCCTCGCCGGCATAGCGCAGATCGTGCAGCGCCACTGGGCCGAGCGGCGGCTGCGGCCGGCCTTTCCACTGCGCGTCGAGCGGATTGTCGGCGACCGCTACCAAGCTGCTGCCCGCCGCCGCGCAGGCTTTGGCCAGCCGCTCCGCGCCATCGACCGTATGCAGCCACGGCGAATAGCCGAGCTTGGCGCCGGCCGGCAGATGCTCTTCGATCCAGGCCGGTGGCGGATGCTCGACCAGATGCTCGACGGTAAACGCCGCGCTATCCACTTCCTCGCGCACCTGCACCATGTAACGGCCGTCAACGAAGATCGCGGCGCGGCCGGCAAGCACGATGGCGACGCCCGCCGAGCCAGTGAAGCCGGTGAGCCAAGCCAGACGCTCGGCGCAAGGCGGCACATATTCGTTCTGATAACGGTCGGCGCGCGGCACGATGAAGCCGTCGAGGCCGCGGCGTTTTAGTTCGGCGCGCAATGCCGCAAGCCGTGGCGCGGTTTCACCGCGTGCGCTGCGGTCGTCGAACGATTGGAAACGCGCTTCGAACATGGCCCGCAATCTACGAGCACGCTCTGTTGCGCACAACGGCAGCCGGCCGCCGCAACACCAAAGTCGTCCAGCCATCGAGATCGATGCGCCGCTCCAGCGTAAACTTCCGGTAAGCGGCGAGCGCGGTATTGGCCTGCGATTTCAACAGACCCGACAGCACAACGCGGCCGCGCGGCGCGACGACCTTGCGCAACGGCGCGGCGAGCTGTTGCAGCGGCGCGAGCAGGATGTTGGCGAAGACCAGATCGAACGGGGCGCCGACGCGAATGTCCGGTGCGGCGAGCCCATCGGCGCGGCAGACATGCACCAAGGCGGCGCAGCGATTAAGCCGGGCATTGTCGCGCGCGATGCGCACGGCCTGTGGGTCGATATCGGTCGCCAGCACGCGTTGGCGCAGGCCCCGCGCGGCAGCAATCGCCAGCACGCCGGTTCCGGTGCCGAGATCGAGGATACGCGGCATTGCCGCGCGACGATTACCTTGCAGCTTACAAATCGCATCCAGCGCCAACAGGCAGCCGCGCGTCGTGCCGTGATGACCGGTGCCGAAGGCCAGCGCCGCCTCGATCTCGATGCCGATCCGGTTCGCCGGCACGCAGCCGCGATCATGGCCGCCGTGCACGACAAAGCGCCCCGCCGCAATCGGCTTTAATTCCCTAAGACTGTCGGCGACCCAATCTTTGGCGGCGATCCGCTCGAAGCGCAGCGCCCTGCCCTTCTTCGCACCTACTGCCGCAATAGCCAGCTCGCGCGCCGTTGCCTGGTCGATCTCGCCGTCAAAGTAGAACGTCACGCGCCATTGGCCGTGGACGACCTCCGCAATACTGATGGCAAGTTCACCGGCAAAGAAAGCGTCGGCAACGCAATCCACAACGCGACGCGCCGATTGTTCATCGGTTATGAACATCGCTGTCGTGGTATCCGGCGCGAGACCGGGCGGTGCATAATTCATCGCAGCATCAGAGTTTTTCAAGATTCTACACGCAATTCACAACGACGCCTGCCGCCGAGTTTATTCCCGCAACTGCCAAAAATATTCACATCGCCATCAACAGATTGTTCCCAGCCTTTCCACAGCACTTTGGCCTATATTTCCACAACTATATCTCCACAGTCTTGCAGGATATTTCCGGAGCCATATTTCAGGAGCCACGGAATGAGCGCACCACGCACACGATTTCATTTCGCCGCGGCCATGATTGCGGTGACGATCTGTTTCGTAGCCTTCGCCCCTGCCGGCGTGCTGGCGCAAGCCGCAGCGGATTACGCTGCCCTACTCGCCGCGCCCGACCGCAGCGACGCTGACCGGCAAGCCGACAAGCGCCGCGACCCGGCGCCGTTCCTCGCTTTCGCCGGCCCGCACCCCGGCATGAAGGTGCTCGATATGGGCGCCGGCGGCGGCTACAGCAGCGAACTGATGGCGCGCGCGGTGACGCCGAACGGCGTCGTGTTCGCGCAAAATCCGAGCGACCTCGCCGACCGGGCCAAGGCCGCATTCGAGGCGCGCATGGCAACGCCGGCGATGAAGAACGTCGTCGCCGACAGCGCGCCGTTCGACGATCCGATCCCTGCCGGCGTGCAGGATTTCGACCTGATCACATTCCTGTTCTACTACCACGACACGACCTACATGACGGTCGATCGTGCGCAGATGAATCGCAAACTGTTCGCCGCGCTCAAGCCCGGCGGCTATCTCATCATCGCCGACCATTCCGCGCTGCCGGGCCAGGGCGTCACCGTCGGCCACACGCTGCATCGGATCGAAGAGAGCACCTTGCGCCAGGAAGTCGAAGCCGCCGGCTTCAAGCTCGTCGGCACCGGCGACTTCTGGCGCCATGCCGATGACACGCATGACTTCCCGAGCTTTAAGCGCGACATGCCGGTCGATAATTTCGTGCTGAAGTTTCAGAAGCCCATGTGAAGCAAAAGCGTACGACAGAATGAACCATGACCAGTCATGGCCGGATTTATTCCGGCCATCTCGATCACTATGGCATAGCAGTGCCCGCTTAAGCGGGATGCCCGGAACAAGTCCGGGCATGACCAGTGTGTCAAATCGAGACTGACTCTAAGTGCCTACTGCAGCTGATCTTTCACCTTGTCGAGACCGGCATTGATGCAGTCGTCATCGACGCCCGGCGAGCCGGACACGCCGACGCCGCCGATCACGGCATTGCCGACCTTGATCGGTTGTCCGCCCGGAATGGCGATGACGTTCGGCAGCGTGACCTGCTGGTGCGCCACTGAAGTCGGATCTTGCAGCTTCTTGGCGTAGTCCGCCGTGGGCTGCTTGAACGACATCGCCGTATAGGCCTTGCGCCGCGCATTCTCCATCGTATGGGGCGACGCCTCGTCGCCGCGCATCGCGACGATGGTGTCGCCGTCGCGGTTCACGACGACTGCGGACACCGGATAGGTCTTCGCCGCACAGGCGGCGACGGCGGTCTCGGCGATCGTCTTGGCAATGTCCAGCGACAAGTCCTTATGCGTGAGCAGCGCGGCGCCGGCGGGTGCGGTACCAAGTGCCGCAGCAAGGCAGGCGAGCGCGGCGGACGTGAAGCAAGCGAGGCGAGGCAAATTGAAACGACGCAATTTGAAATGACAGGCGTGCGGCATGGTTGGTCCTTTCCCAGAGAAATGAATGGCAGTGTATGAAACAACCGGTGACGCCGAACTATTCATTGCAACGACTGTGAAAACGGCAGGTCAGGTTTGACGTCAGGTTTGACGTCAGCTTTGACGAAAGTCGAGCCGGCTGGATGTCACCGCGGCCAGTAGGCCGGCGGCGGTTGTGCCGGATAGGCCGGCTGCGCATAACCCGGCTGCGCATAACCCGGCTGCGCGGAACCCTGCGGCGCATAACCAGGCGGGGAATAATTGGACTGGCCGTAATAAGACTGCCCCGCATACGGCCGGGCGTAATTGCGCTGCGCGTAGGTCGGCTGGCCGTAAGTGGGCTGGCCATAATTGGATTGACCGTAATTGGGTTGGCCGTAAGCCGGCTGGCCGTAACCGGGCGCGATTTGCATTGCCTGGCCGTTATAGACGGTCTCGTTCTCCGGCAGATGCGAGCGCGCCACCGGGACATTGTCGCCGCCCGGTGTGCGTCCGGCAACGACAACGCTGGTGTTCGCCATGCCCTCCGACTTCACCAGGTCGAACAGCGTTGCCGCATGATCCGGCGACAGCCGCACGCAGCCGTGCGACACCGCAAGTCCGAGGTGCTTGACGTCGGAGAAACCGTGGATGGCGTGGCCGTGCAGGTCGAAGAAAATCGTGTGCGGCATCGGCGCATTGTCCCACTCCTGCGAGAGGTGGTCGGCGTCCATCCGGTTCGGCTTGTAGCTGCCGTTCGGCGTGTCGTAACCGGGCCGTCCGGTGGAAACCGGCCAGACGTAGCGCTGCGCGCCATCGACGGCGACCGACATCTGCTGCGCGCTTTTGTCGATGGTCACGAGGATGCTGGCGCTGGCCGGGGAAGCGAACGGCAGCGTCAGCGCGGCGGTAAAGAGGGAAGCAAGCATCGAACTGGCGAGCCAAGGACCGCGCCAAGAACCGCGAGGCGTTTGGCGTGATGACATTTTGTCGAAAAACATAGCGATACCCGAACGCATTCCGACCCCAAGCATTAGAAGTCTTTCCCTGCACTTTGGTTCAATCGAAACGACACTTGCAAGACGGCTAGTTGCGACACGACCATGCTAGCGGCCGTTGCCCTGCTTGCGTGCGCCGTCGGACGCGATGGTGAACGGATTATGGCGGATCGCACTCCTCCTGCCCCGCGAGGGCTCTTCGCTCAAGCTCGCTTCGCCAATCATTGCCCCGGATTTCACTTCGTTTCATCCGGGCTACAAAGGAAAAATTCGGAAGCGGAACGCCGACAAACGCAGGTATAGGTCGTCATCCGCGCCACACCAGCGAATGTTGCCACTCGCTCGCGCTTCGCGCGCGGCTCGCTTGTCGGCGTTCCACCACGGCTCTGGCTTAGGCGACCGAACGCCACTGCCCAGCTCCAGTTCCAGTTCCGCGCTTCCTGAGCTGGTGCCCGTAAGCGGGCGTTACCCGCCCTCACCTGTCCCAGTCCAGCGATAGCACCTCGCACGCCGGTCGTAGTGCCGGCAGGCTGATGCCCGATGCCGCCCGGGAGCGGGTTGCAAGTCCGCCCGCGGGCACCGCACTCGCCCCGCAATCCGAGAATGCCTCCCGGACCGCGTCCGATATGGGCGAGATTTGATTCGCTGTAATGTAACGTAAACGGGGACTATTGTCAATAAGTCGGTGACGGATTATTCTTCCCTCTCCCCTTGTGGGAGAGGGTGCTTCGCGAGCGACTGCGAGCGAAGGGGGTGAGGGGGCGCAGCACGCGCTCCTTCTCCCCGCTTGCGGGGAGAAGGTCGGGATGAGGGGGTCCTGCCGCTACGCTCAGATCGCGGGCAGGCCCCCTCACCCGCTCGCTTCGCTCGCGACCTCTCCCCGCG
>CATPBC010000363.1 GCA_955652195.1 uncultured Xanthobacteraceae bacterium
GTATAGAGAACCTGAAATCCGGCTATCGCCAACTCAATGGCGATTAATATCACAATTATAATTTCCAATCGCAGCGACCGCCCGGTGTCGATGGTGTCGGCGAGGATCTCGGCGGTGTCGGCGATGACTGCGAGCTTGCGCGACAGCGCTTCTGCGCGTTCTTTGAGCTCGTACTCGTCTTCGAGCCGCGCATAGAGGCGATCCAAATCTTGACGGTCCCAAACCGCGTCAGGTTTCTCGGTAACCGCCACGCGGCCTGACAGCCGGTGTTGCACAAGCAACGCATTGCCGATGTGCTTGAGAATAGTCCGCCGGCCGGCATCGATGCGTCCTTTTTCCGCGAGTTGCCGCGCGAATGGCTCTACGATCTCGAATACGCCGGCCACTTCCCGCTCATCGCGGGCGAGAACGACACTCTTGGACAACGCATCGGCGATGACGATTAAATGCTCGGGCGTAATCGCTTTGAGCAGCAGCGGTCCGCCCGGTAAAATTTGATCGTCCTTATCGGGGGCAAGCTCAATCAGTAATGTTTCTTCCTCGGCGGGCACGATCGGACGCACCAGACGAGTTTTGAGACTGCGAAGGACCTGCTCTTCCTCTTCCGACGACAGACACAAGGTCACCACGACGCCATATCGAAAAAGTGTGACAAAGCCGTCCTTGCCGAACCGATAAGTGACGGGGGTCGTCGATACGACGCCGTCGTGCTCCAGATTGGAAGTATCGATCCGATCGCTCAATAAGAACGCGCTGACTCGCCGCCGTTTTGCAATTTGAGCTTCCTGGTTCATTTGCGAGCGCGACCGTGCGGGAAAGGTGACCAATCCATGCATCAAGAACATGGGTAATCGATCGCGTTTCGACGAGGGCCCCCTTAAGGACGGAATCTGAGCGGCGATCGCGGTGCTGGAACAGGCCGTAGCTCTGTTGTCGGTTGCTTCACGACCATCGACCGGCGTGCTAGCAGAGCGTGACTGCGCGGGATGATCGATGGACCCCCTCTTCACTGCACGCGCCGCGGCGGGCGCGATTCCGATCTGGTTCGTCACGGCTGCGAACTATCCGGACGTGCGACAATCGATCGGCGCCGAGGCAAGCGCGTTCGCCGAGGCGGCCGGCTTCGAGCCGAAGCCCGGGCGATATCTGTTGTTTCCCGGCAAACTTTCCGGCAAGGGCGGCGCTGCTTCCGGCGGCGCCGGCAGTAGTCCGCTGGGCGGCGTCCTGTTCGGCATCGAAGGCAGCGACGAAACCAAGGATGCGTTCCTCCCGGGCCGACTGCCGCAGCTTTTGCCCGACGGCGTTTATCGCTTCGCCAATGAGCCGCACGATGCGCGGCTCGCCGCGCTCGCTTTCGCTCTCGGCTGCTATCGTTTCACCCGTTACCGCAAAGCCGAAGCGCGCTCGATTAAGCTCGATCTGCCGCAAAGCGTTGCGCGCGAGGAACTGGAGCACATTGTCGAGGGCGTGACGCTGGCGCGCGACCTCATCAATACGCCGGCAAACGACATGGGCCCGGCGCAACTCGAGCAGGCGGCGCGCAAGCTCGCTGCGCGCCACACCGCCACGATTACGGCGGTGGTCGGCGATGATCTGTTGGAGCAAAATTTTCCGCTGATCCACGCAGTCGGCCGCGCGGCGGCCGCCGCGCCGCGGCTCATCGACATCTCCTGGGGCGATGCCGGTCATCCGCGGGTAACGCTTGTCGGCAAGGGCGTCTGCTTCGATACCGGCGGTCTCGACATCAAGCCGGAGACCGCGATGCTCAACATGAAAAAGGATATGGGCGGTGCGGCTACCGCGCTGGCGCTGGCGCATATGATCATGGCGCACGGGCTGAAACTGCGGTTGCGCGTGCTGATCCCGGCGGTCGAAAACGCCATTGCCGGATCAAGCTTCCGGCCGCGCGACATTTACACGTCGCGCAAGGGGATCACGGTCGAGATCGGCAATACCGATGCCGAAGGCCGGCTGATCCTGGCCGATGCGCTGGCGCTCGCCGATGAGGACAAGCCGGCGCTGATCGCCGATTTCGCCACGCTGACCGGCGCCGCCCGCGTCGCGCTCGGGCCGGACGTGCCGGCGTTCTTCACCGATGACGATCGCCTCGCCGATGATTTAATGCGTGCGGCGAAAACCGAGAACGATCCGTTGTGGCGGCTGCCATTGTGGCGGCCTTATGAATCGATGCTCGAATCCAAGGTCGCGGACATCAACAATGTCGGCGGCAGCCAGGGCGGCGCTATTACCGCCGCGCTGTTCATGCGCCGTTTCGTCAGCGCGCAATCGTGGGTGCATTTCGATCTGTTCGCCTGGACGCCGTCGGCCAAGGCCGGCCGGCCGGAGGGCGGCGAATGCCAGGCGGCGCGCGCGCTCTATGCGTTGCTCGCGGCGCGCTATGGCTGAGGCCTTGCCGGACTTGGATCTGCGCGTGACTCCGTTTCGCGATGGCGTCGCAGCGAAATATCTCGACGGCAAGGTGACGGCCGCCCGCTTTGTTGAAGGCCGCGTCATGGAGGTGGTGGCGCCGGCCGCGCCGCTTCGCCGCGAGCCGCGGCCCGATGCGCCGCTCGATACCGAAGCGCTTAAGGGCGAGCGCGTCACGATCTACGACACCAATACAGAGGGCTGGGCCTGGGGCCAGCTTGCCGCGGACAATTATGTCGGCTGGCTGCCGAGTGCTGCACTCGCGGTCCCCGGTCCGGCGCCAACCCACAAAGTTACGTCTCTGCGCACCTTCGTCTTCCTCGGACCGTCGATCAAATTGCCGCCGGTTGAAGCGCCGCCGTTCGGCGCTCGATTACATGTCGCCCGCATAGCGGATCGCATGGCGATCACATCATCGGGTGGCCACGTGCCGGCGGCGCATCTTGCGCCCGTCGATGAGAATGAGCGAGATTTTGTCGCGGTCGCAGAGCGCTTTGTCGGCACGCCTTATCTGTGGGGCGGCAAGACCGTGCTCGGGCTCGACTGTTCGGGGCTTGTCCAGATCGCGCTTTCAGCTTGCGGCGTGCCATGCCCGCGCGACAGTGACATGCAGGAGCGCGCGCTTGGCACAGCGGTCAATCACCAGGCGCGGTTTTTCGAGTTCGAGGGCGGCGATCTCATCTTCTGGCGCGGCCATGTGGCAATCGCGGGCGGTCGCGACAGTCTCGTGCATGCCAATGCCTTTCACATGGCTGTCGTCGTCGAGCCGGTCAGCGAGGCGATTACGCGCATTCGCGGGATGGGCGACGCGAGGATGGGCGGCGAGATCACGAGCGTGCGGCGGCTTAGCGCATGATCCCGAAAAGTGGGAACCGGTTTTCGGACAAGATCATGCGCAAACAAAATATTGGACGCATAGTGACTCAACATAATTTAATCGCCTCTAGGGCCGTGCGCTCTTGAGCCCGAGCGTTTTGGCAAGACCAGCGAGCTGCTCGCTTTGCTCCTGCACGCTGCGGGCGAATTCGGCCGGGCCGCGCAGCGTCATGATCTGGCCGGTATCGGCAAGCCGCTGGGCGATGATGGGATCGTCCTCGGCAATTTTCCGGAAATCGCTGGCAATAGTCTCGCGCATGCTTTGCGGCATATGCGGTGGTCCGAACAATCCGCCCGCTGTCTCCATGGTTAAAGCCGGATAACCGGCCTCCGCGGCCGTCGGAATTTCGGGCGCGCCCGACGCACGTTGCTTGCTGGTCACCAGCAAAACCTTGATGCGCTCAGCCCGCATCATCGGCTGGGCGACGGCCAGCGAACTTGCCAGGATTTGAATGCGATCCTCGGCGAGATCGTTCGGTGCCTGCATGATGTCGCGGTAGGGCACTTTCGCGATCTGCAAGCCCATCGATTTGATGAAGCCGAAGATTAGAAAATCCGAATTGCCGGTGGCGGCGGCGGCATTGAGCTTGCCCGGCGCGCCCCGCGCCAAGTTCACGAGCGCATCCATCGTGCCGACATCGAGCGAGGCCGGCACCGAGATCGCTAGCACGGTGACGTAAATTCCGACGATCGGCACGATGTCGTGCGGATCGAGATTCGGTTTTTCCTGGTCGTAGAGGTGGACGAGAAATGTTGCAGCCGGACCGAAAAACAGCGTGTGATCGTCATGCGCGCCGGTAAAAGCGTTCAGCGCCACTAGGCCGTCGCCGCCAGGTCGATTTTCGACCACGACCGGCTTGCCCCAGCGCGTGCTCAATCGATCGGCGAACAGCCTTGCCGTTATGTCGGTGGCACTGGCGGCGCCGAACGGCAGAATGAGGCGAACGGTGCGCGTCGGATAGGTCTGCTGCGCCTGGGCGCCGCCTCCCGGCGCGACCGCCGCTAGGATCAAGATCGCCGTCGCCAAAAATCGCAGCATCGCTTCACCAGTCGGCACGCTCTTTTCGGACAGCCGGTTTCCACTTTTGCGGATCATGCTCTAACATCCGCGCACTCGCAAAGAGGGCGGTGGGCGTGGCAGGACGGGTCGAAGGCAAGGTCGCACTTATTACCGGGGCTGGCTGTATCGGCCCAGGCTGGGGCAATGGGCGCGCCGCCGCGGTGTTGTTCGCCCGCGAGGGCGCCAAAGTATTTGCCGTCGACAAAAATGCCGAGGCGATGACCGAGACCGTCGCGCGCGTCGGCAATGACGGTGAGATCGCCACCCATGTCTGCGACGTGCTCGATGATGCACAGGTCGCCGAGATGACCGAGGCGTGCCGCAAAAAATTCGGCCGCATCGACATTCTGGTCAACAATGTCGGCGGCTCAGCGGCAGGCGGCGTGGCGGAAATGCCGGAAGCGAATTTCGATCAGCAAATCGACTACAATCTCAAAAGCGTGTTCCTGTGCTGCCGGCACGTCATCCCGATCATGGTCGGGCAGGGCGGCGGCGCCATCGTCAATACCGCCTCCACTTCAGGGATTCGCTATACCGGCTCGCCGCAGATTGGCTATGCCTCGGCCAAGGCCGCCGTGATTCAGTTCTCGCGCGTCACTGCCGTGCAATATGCCAGCAAAGGCATCCGGGTGAACACAGTGGTGCCTGGCCAGATGCACACGCCGATGGTCGAGGCGCGGCTTGCCAAACAGCGCACCGGCGGGGACATCGAGGCATTGTTGAAATCGCGCGTCGCGCGCATTCCGCTCGGCTTCATGGGCGACGGCCGCGACACCGCACATGCGGTGCTGTTCTTGGCCTCCGACGAGGCGCGCTTCATCACCGGGACCGAGATCGTGGTCGACGGCGGCATGACCGCGCGCTGCGATTGAATGTGATACATAGGATCGTTATTGCGAGTGAAGCGCAGCAATCCAGAAATCGGATGACGAAACCTGGATTGCTTCGTCGCCCAACAGGGGCTCCTCGCAATGACGAGGTGATCTGGAAATTAGGACTTGCGCAATGCCAATCCGCCCCGACGACCTTACCCCGACGATCGCGCCGCCGGACCCTAATCCGAAAAAGCCGAAACTCAAGCTGCCGCCGCTGGCCTGCGACTCGCATTTCCATGTGTTCGGGCCGCACAGCAAATTTCCCTACGCGCCGGATCGGCCATTCACGCCGGCCGACGCGCCGAAGGAGGATCTATTCCGCCTGCATGAGTTTCTCGGATTCGAACGCGGCGTGTTCGTGCACTCGACCTGCCACGGCAGCGATCACGCGGTGCTGGTCGATCTGCTCGCCGCCGCGGGCGGCCGCTATCGCGGCGTTGCTTTGCTGAAACCCGATACGCCGGCCGCAGAGATCGAACGCCTCGACCAAGCCGGGGTATGCGGCATCCGTCTACACTTTTATTTCGCGCATCTCGGCGCGCCCATGCCGCGTGAGGACATGCGCAGGATCATCGAGGCGGTGGCGTGGCACGGCTGGCACATCGCCATGCATCTCGGCGGCCAGGGCGTGCTCGATCATTACGACTTCATCACGTCGATCGAGGCGCCGGTCGTCATCGATCATATCGGCCGCATCGACATTACCGAAGGGCTGCACGGCGCCGCCTTCTCGGCGCTCCGCCGGCTCCTCGACCGCGGCAATGTCTGGGTGAAACTATCGGGCACCGACCGTATCACCAAGCAAGGATGTCCTTATACCGATGCGGTGCCGTTCGCGCGTGCGCTCGCCACGCACGCGCCCGAGCGCGTGGTCTGGGGCACCGATTGGCCGCACCCGAATCATAACGCGGTGCCGAATGACGGCGAGCTCGTCGATCTGATTACCGAGATCGCGCCAGACGCGAAAACGCGTCAGCTTATGCTGGTCGACAATCCCGCCAAGCTGTTCGGATTTTAAGCTCAGATTGAGCTTACGGAAATCCGCTCATTCCCGCACACGCGGAAATCCAGTTCGAGCGAAAAGCAATCTTCAATCGTCACTGCGCAACCACGCCTTCCGGTGCGGTTTCGAGATTGAATGCCGCCGCGAACAGGGCGCGCGTATAATCGGTCTTCGGATTACGAAAGAGTTCGGCGGCATCGCCGGATTCCACCACCACGCCATGCCGCATGACCAGAAGCCGGCTCGCCAGCGCAGCGACCACGCGCAGGTCGTGGGAAATGAACAAATAAGTAAGGTCGCGCCGCTTCTGCAGGTCGCGCAACAGGTCGACCATCTGGGCCTGGATCAGCATGTCGAGCGCGCTGGTCGGCTCATCGAGCACGATGAAGCTCGGCTCGAGCACGATTGCGCGCGCCACCGCGACGCGCTGCCGCTGGCCGCCGGAGAATTCGTGCGGAAAGCGGAACCGCGTCTCCGGATCGA
>CATPBC010000364.1 GCA_955652195.1 uncultured Xanthobacteraceae bacterium
GATAGAGGCGAGTACGTCCTCGACAATCAGACCAACGACGTTTTGCTGTGGGCGGACACCGGCTACCGCTTCGTGAAGCGCCAGTCGCAATCCGATCCGAACGTTTGGGTTTCGCTCGGCGAGCCGCGTGCGGCGCCGGCCACTGCCTCGTCGCGCTGAATCAACGACAGAAGGAAACGCGCTCCCGGTCACGTCCCCACCCCTCCCCGTCCCCGACCGGGTTCGCGGCGGCCGGCTCTTCCCCAGGAGCCGGCCGCAACTTTTTGAAGGCAGTTAAAAATCCCCGGCACTTTTTGGCTAATTGCAGCGTTGATACTGCGGTCATTGAACGTAGTTCAATTTCGGGGGGGCAATGCAATGCTAAACAAAAGTCTCGTGATATTAATGGCGATTGCAGCACTGGGCGTAAGTTCGGCCGCTATGGCTCGCGACGGTGGCGGGGCAGGCGGGGGCCATTCTCGTCACGGCGGTCACTTCGCTCATCCGTTCCAGAGAAATCAGGTCTTGCTTGGCGGCTGGGGCCGGGGCGGGCCCTATGGTGAGGGCGGGTACAGTAACAACACTATCGTTGCAGCTTATCCGCAACCTCTACCCGCTGCAGAGGCGACTGGCTCAGTTGCCCCTGCGCCGTGCCATTGGAATGAAGATACGTTTACTGTCCCGTCTTCGGCGGGCGGAAAGCGGCCAATAACGATTGTAAGTTGCCGTTGAAGCGAATTTGGTCCCTTGTGAACCTGACGTCTGTCGCAGAGCCATAAGTAGTCATCGACCGCTCATTCAATCACCTCGTCAGCGATCGCGAGTACACCCGACGGAATTATAAGGCTGAATGTTTTAGCCGTCTCCCGCTTGCGAGTGCTCCATGCCAGGCGTAAAATGCTTTTGCTCATACGATCGCAAATTGAGCGAAAAGCTGCTCGAAAGTATGGGAGAACTCCAAATGGCGCGTGCCAAGCGAGCTTCGAAGCGAAACCGTCGGAGTAAAGCCGTACCGGTGTTGGGGGCTGCCGGATTGTCGTTGTCACTGGCGAGCGGAGTGTCCGCATCGACTGGTGGAACCGCGGCGGATATCCCGCCGCAGAATATCTCACCGACTCACGAAATCTTTCTCGGTGAGGAGGAAATCTCTGACGTCAGCTTGTCGACGTTCTATGTCTTCGACAAGGAAAACGCTGCAACACATCAGCTCGGCGAACAAGTCGCCGGGCGTTGTCGATGTGGCGGCTGCGGACGTGGCTGCAGATGCGGCTGGAGAGGCTGTGGCGGCTGTGGCGGTTGCGGCGGCTGCGGCGGCGGCTGCTGCTGGTCCTGGGGTTATTGCCGCATCTGTTAGATCAAAGCTCTTAGCGACGAGGGTGACCGACAAAGGTCATATGGCCGGGTCTTGCTTGACCCGGCCAGCCCTGTTTTATTTGCGGCGCCCGCGGTGATACTTGCTGCACAACCGTAGGTCAGCGACGCAAAGGGTGACCGCATAAGGGGCCCGCCGCCATACGGTCAATTGCGATCAGCGGCCGCTGGCGCACGCGCGACGACGCACTGTCGCAACTCGAAGAATACTGCCATCCGATGGTGATCCACACTGGTAACCAAAAGAATGTGCGAACCGACCGCGTGACAGGTGATCGCGGTAACAGCGCTACGCAATTTGGTAGCAAGGACGTTCCGCAGTTCGCGCCGAATTTCTCGGTCTATGTGCTGCCCCACGACGTCGTGTGCCTCTATTCTGAGCATCGGAAGTTCTTCCTTCATGGCGAACTTTATTGCGCGCTCGCGACCGCGATAGGGGCTGGAAAGAGCTTTGGGCAGATCGTTCGTGATCTGACGAAAAAGTTTTCGGCAAATAAGATCAGCGAAGCTGTCAACCGGTTGGTTGAGCGCCGTTACATCGTCCCGAAGGGAAGATCCTCCGCAGACGCCGTGGCGGCCTATTGGGCGAATCTCGGCCTTGCCCCGAACGTCGCGGACGAAAATCTCCGCAAATGCCGTGTGCGTCTCCAATCCATCAACGTGAAGGGCGCAAAGCAACTCGGCGCTGCCTTGCGTAAGCTGGGCGTTCGCGTCGTCAACGGGTCCACCGACCTAACAGTCACGCTGGTAAACGATTATTTCGAAGGGCGCCTGGCAGAACTGAACCGAAGGCATTTGTTGGACCATTCACTTTGGTTGCTCGTTCAGCCTTCCGGCATTTTCCCCCTGGTGGGTCCAGTGTTCAGCCCGGGCAAAAGCGCCTGCTGGACCTGTCTCGCCGACCGCATGAAACGAAACCGCGAGATCAAGGCGATGCTCGAGCGCAAACAGGCGCGCCGCGTTGTGGTTTCGCCGCTCGCCCAAGACACGCTCGGACAAAGTGGAATCCAGTTCGCGGCTCTCGAGATTGCCAAAGCAATCGCCACTGACTTCCGTACGGATTTGCGCGATCACATCATCAGTCTTGATCTCTTGGGATCGACGATCGCTAAGCATTACGTGGCAGCCCGCCCGCAATGTCCAAGCTGCGGGCGGAAGAAGCTGCGCGACCGCCGCCGTGCGCCACTGCCGATCGAGCTTGCCGCTGGCACTAATCTAATCGAGACGAGTGGTGGATTCCGGACCGTTCCATCACGGGCCACGGTTGCACGTTTTCGCAAGCACGTGAGCCCGCTCACCGGCGTAGTTTCGCGGCTTGAACCGATCAACGCTGATTTGCCTTTGAACACCAACTACTATGCCGCGCACAATTTTTCGGCGCCCGCCGAAACCGTCGACGACCTCAGGGAAGGACTGAGCGGTGGCAGTTTCGGCAAGGGCAGCACTGCTGAACAGGGCGAAGCCAGTGCGTTGATGGAAGCAATCGAGCGCTATTCCGGGATTTTTCAGGACGACGAAATCAGAGTAACAAAGCGATTCACAGATTTTCCGCCAGGTGATGCCATCCCTCCAAATGACGTTCTGTTGTTTAGCGACACGCAATACCGGGGCGAGCTGGTGTCGATAATGGGTCAGGACGTGACGCCAACCCCACCTCCATTCGATCCAGCGGCTAAGATTGAATGGTCGCCGGTTTGGTCGCTACGAGACGAATGCTTCAAATACCTGCCCACCAGCCTATTATATTTTTTTTACACGGGCGGCCCCGCCACCGGCTACATCCATGCGGATTCCAATGGCTGCGCCGCCGGCAACACGATCGAGGAAGCGATCGTCCAGGGTTTCTTGGAGCTGGTAGAGCGCGATTCATATGCAATTTGGTGGTACAATCGATTGGAGCGGCCCGAATTAGACCTCAGCCAGTTTGACGATCCCTATATCCGCGATCTTAAAATCCAGCTTGCTGACACCGGACGGCGGCTTTGGGTGCTGGATATCACCAGCGACCTGGGGATCCCCACCTTTGTGGCGCTGTCGCACGCCATGCAAAACGGGCATGATTTTGTTGAGTACGGCTCCGGCTCGCACTTCGATGCGCGCATTGCGTTGCTACGCGCACTGACCGAGGTGAACCAATTTCTTTCCATAGGTTTGATGGGAGCCCGGAACGCCGCGCCATCGAGCCACGAGGACACTACTCCGTTTTATCTGCACGACCATCCCTACTTAACGTCGAATAGACACGCACCGGTTCGATCAGACCGCGACTCGAATTTTGGCCGTCTCGACAAGCGCGAGCAGGTGATGGCATGCGTGAATCTCGCAAAGCGACAGGGACTTGATTTCCTGGTCCTTGATCAGACGCGTCCCGATATCGAGGTCCCGGTCGTCCGCGTGATTGTTCCGGGATTGCGCCATTTCTATCGCCGCTTCGCGCCTGGCCGGCTTTACGATGTCCCAGTAAAGCTGGGGTTGCGCGACCGGCCGTCCTCGGAAAACGAGCTCAATCCGCTTCACCCCCAAACGTGAGGGGGCTCTCGGCTTGCGCGCCCCCCGAACAAAGAATGGGCAATCGACCGTGCCGGCAACGCTTTGCGCCCGGCTCGGTGGCCATGTTTCCCTTGACGCGCGGCCGAACGGGGAAATCGTCGCCAGCTTCTATGGCCATTCGGCCGTCTTGGGAAGGTTCAGCGCGCGTGCGGCGGAGCGCGCGCAAGACTTGCGCCAGGGTCTGCCACTCCGCGCGTTGTCTGCCGGCGGGCGAGACATCGATGAAGAGATTGTGCTCCTGATCCAACGATTGGCGAGGCACGGCCTGTTGGAATATCGCCTCGGGCGCTCGCAACGCGGCGCGGATCAGGTCGTCGTCGAACCGCAGGTTCCCGATTATTGGCCGCGAGCGCCGCAGCTCGATAGTGCGGACGTTCTCGTGCTGTCGCGGTTCGCCTATATGCGCCGGCGCGGCAACGAGCTCGTTCTGGAATCGCCGCGCTCCAGCGCATTGTTCAGAATTTGCGATCCCAAGATTGCCGCAGCCTTGGCTTTGTTGGCTGCACCCCAGCCGATTAAAAAGCTCCGTCGACAGGACGGCTTTCCGGGTATCGAGCTTCTCGCCTTGTTGGTGGATTGCCAGATCCTTTTCACGATCAATGCTGCCAACGATAGTGGCCTGCGGCCAACCGAGGGTAACGACAGCCTCGTTCTTTGGGACTTCCACGATCTTCTGTTCCACGCGCGCAGCACGGAAGGCCAGCATGCCAACCCGTTGGGTGGGGTTTATCCCTATGCCGGCACCATCTCTCCGCTGCCAGCGGTGCGGTCGTGCTGGGCCGGAGAGAAAATCGATCTGGGCAAGTTCTCGGCCGCGGATACGAAAGCCATCACGCCGACCGTAAGAGTCCTGCGTGAACGTCATTCAGTGCGCAGCTTCAATGACGATAGACCGATCACGCTCGCCGAGCTTTCACGCTTCCTCGACAGGACGGCGCGGGTGCAATCGGAATGGAGTGGCACGCTAGACCTCGGCACCGGCGCCGACACCGATCCGCCAGCTGCCACATACACCGTCAGGTCATATCCATCGGCGGGTGGCAGCTACGAGCTCGAGCTCTATCTAGCAGTCGACAAATGCGAAGGGCTCGCGCGGGGATTCTATCATTACGATGCCGGCGGACACTCGCTGGCGCCGATCGAAGTCCGCGCGCCCGAGTTCGAAGCGCTGTTGAAGTCCGCCGAATTTGCTATGGGCGCGTCGGCCGTGCCGCAGATCCTGATCACGATCGCCGCGCGATTCGGCAGGGTTTCATGGAAATATAGCTCGATCGCATACTCGCTTATTCTGAAGGACGTCGGTGTATTGACGCAAACATTTTACATGATGGCGACCGATATGGAGCTCGGCGGCTGCGCGATCGGGAGCATCAATATCGATCTGTTCGCGAGGATGACAGGGATCGAATTTTACGTCGAGGGTCCAGTCGGTCAGTTTGCGATTGGTCGCGGCACAACATCGAGGCTTTCAGGCTAGACGTTCGGCCAATGTGGCGGGTGGGCTTCCGGCTCTACCAAGACCATCGTCGACCGCGCGTATCAGGATCGTGCGTTGCGCCGCGCTCAAAATATCCGACAGCTTCGCTCCGCTTTCCTATCAGCGCAAACATGGCGCCTTGGGGATCCGTGCAGCGGGCAACCCTGCCGCCTGGCACCTCAGTCGGACCCTCGAGGATCTGACCGCCAGCTGCCTTAACGCGCTCGGCCGCCGCGTCGACGTCGCCGATGTTGAAGTAATAGAGCCAGAAAGCAACTGGCACTGTTGGAGGCTTGTTGAACATGCCGCCAATCGTCTGCCCCCCTGCGGAGAACAGCTGATACGTGCCCATCGGGCCGATGTCGGCGGCCGCTTTCTGCCAACCGAAGATTTCGCGGTAGAAGGCAAAAGCGTTGTCCCAGTCGGCGGCGAGCAACTCATGCCAGCCCACGTGGCCCAATTCGTCCAACTCAGCAGCCCGCTGTTGGTCGGGACTCCGCCACTTGACCAAAACAAGCGTAGCCATTTGAGGATCAGCAACGACTGAGAAGCGGCTGACATTGGGGATATCGGTCGGCGGGACGTGCACGGCTCCGCCGTGCTGCTTAATCCGATCGACGGTAGCGTCCACGTCGTCGACGCTGACATATCCGATCCAGCGCGGCTCGGCGCCCGTTTTCCTCGCATCCTCGGGCAGGTTGATCAGCCCGCCGACCGAAGCCCCGCCAACCGTAAACAGCGTATAGGCCAACTTGGGCATCGAAGCGTCCCGCGTGCCCCAGCCCAGGACGTTGACGTAAAAGGCGGTTGCAGCCTCTATGTCCGGCGTCATCAACTCGTACCAGACAAAACGGCCGTGAGAATTAGTCATTCCGCTTTTTTACTGGAGCCTGCAAAAAGTGGCGACGCCGGTGTGCGCTGACCTGCCCGGCTTATTTGTCGCACTGCCCGATCGACCTCGGCTTCAGACATCTTGACCATTCCGGCCAGCGATCGGTCGCCTTGGGGACGAAACGCACGCACTGCCTAGCGCCTTGACGGTTTTGAGGTTGATAACCATTTCGTATTTGGTCGGCGCCTGCACGGGAAGTTTTGATCAGGGAGTTTTCCCCGTTGGCATTTTTGCCTGCGCTATATTCGGAGCCGGTTCAGCGGACAGCCTGGCGATCTCGCTTCTCACTAAGCTGCGGAATTCGGAATTGAATGGCGCGCCCGGATGTGAGTCGTTATTCATGATATATTCGATGTTTGGGCCCACTAACTTCTGTGATCCCATTCCACCAAAAGTCATCCATGGATTTGGATTATATATTTCAACAAATCTTCCCACTTTGCCAGTCAGCCCCGTATTGGAAGTAAATATTGAGGGTTGCAGCGCAATAATCGAATCAATGTAGTTAGTGCTATTTGCTACTAAGACTGCATTGTTCGCGCCCAAGCTGTAGCCGATAATCAGTATATGTGTTCCCTCAGATTGACGATTGATATCGTCAACGAGCGACGACCATGACGGATGCAGATATGTTACCACTTCAACATCGGGCATTGATTGAAGTTCGGCGACCAATTCAACCAATCCAGGAGCCGCAAGCGACCCAAACAATGGCCAAAGAACGCCGATGAACGTCGTCGCAGAGACCGGCGAGCAGACTAAAGAGCAGCACAAGGCAAGAGCGATTGATCGTTTCTTCACCTGAATCCCCCGGCGACGACGGGTTCGGAATGCACAGACTGTGTTTGCCGCTCCAGCTCAAACTGGAGCTCGTATTTCAATCCTAGTCCAAGTTATCCCGTGGAGGCGATTACATCGTGCAACATGCCTCAAGCATTTCCGGTTTAGCTCCAATGTCGGACATATCCCGGCCTCGCAGCAGCCCAGCAGGCAGCTTCGCTGCCGCTCGTCGGGCGGGCTCCTCCTCGAAATAGATTTGTACCACAGTTGAACTCTACTCCTGATCAAAAAGAATATCTAAATTGTAGGGCGTGAAAGTCTTGATTCTACGCTTGGCATTCGCATTCGCGGCCCTAATGGTTGCGGTGTTCTTTTACATGCGCGCGAGCCATGCCTATCAAACCGGCGACTCCCGATGGTGCGCGGTCACAAACAAGGGTGCGGATAGCATGCAATGGGATTGTGAATATGACACCAGCGAGGAATGCGCCTCCGCTATTGCCAGCACTGGCGGCTTCTGCGCGATAAATCCATTGTGGCGCCCCGATCCATCCGACGGGCGTTGAGTAACGGCGATTTAGCGGGCCACCCCCCTGAGGTTTCACCCACGCATTCGATCGGAAACCGGATTGGCCGGTTTCCGTAATGCCCCAATGCGCTTTGCGGTAGGACTGCGCCGCATTAAGTGACCGAGGGGCCGTTGCAGACATTTTCGCCTTCTGCAATATTGAGCGCTTGCGGCAAAGGAACCATTGACATGAACGACACCACAGTTGGATTTGACTTCGCTGAAGAAGATATCCTCACCTACGAAGTCTCCGATGAGGCTATAGAAAGCGCGGCATGCTCACTGAGGGACAAGCCGGGAAGTGCGACGATTTCTTTCTGTAGCGGCTTGGATTCTTGTCCGTCCTGAACAGCCGGACTTGGCTTTCTAGGTTCGTCGACCTGTGATACTCAATAAACGAGCCCTTCGCCTTGTTCGGGCTCGTGAACCTCTAAGCCCCGCTGTGCCAATCCCGCAGCGGGGCTTACGTTTTTTCGATCATTTGTGGACTGCGCCCGTTGCTATCACCGTTGTAAACTTAGGGCTGCGGTGATCGTCGCCGTTATTGGCGGGCTTATTCCCCACCGGCCTGACTGACAGGCTTCAGGTTCTTCGCGTATTGCTTGAAGCGCCGCACGTAAATGTCGGCTGCTGCGGCGATCTCTTTGATGGCGGCCTCCTCAAGGGTGCGGACGGCGCGGGCCGGCGCGCCGACGATGAGCGATTTGTCCGGGAAGCTCTTGCCTTCGGTGATGAGTGCGCCGGCGCCGACCAGGCAATTTTCGCCGATACGCGCCCCGTTGAGTAGGATCGCGCCCATGCCGATCAAGCTGTTGGCGCCAATGGTGCAGCCATGCAGGATGACATTGTGGCCAATCACGCAATCGGGCCCGATCGTCAATGGGAATCCGTGATCGGTATGTAACGTGGCGTTGTCCTGGATCTGCGAGCGTTCGCCGAGCTCGATCCACTCATTGTCACCGCGCAACACCGCGCCGAACCAGACGCTGGCGTCGGTTTTGAGCCGGACTTTGCCGATCAGCGTCGCCGTCGGCGCGATCCAATAA
>CATPBC010000365.1 GCA_955652195.1 uncultured Xanthobacteraceae bacterium
CTGGTACTCATCGAGGACGCGAAATGACTAAACGCCACATTGCACGACGAACGCTGCTCACCCGGACCGGCTTGGGCGTTGGCGCAGCATTGAGTGCCGGCTTTGGCGCTGGTCTTGGTTCCGACATCGCGCCTGCCCAGGCCAAAGACACCCTCGGCGACCATGTTTGGAGCCAGGGCTATTGGGCGCAGAAAGGCGACGTGAAGCTTGCAGTGTACCGCAAGTGGTTGCCCGGCGCGGCCGATAAGCCGCCTCCGGTGCTGTTTCTGGTTCACGGCTCGTCGTTGTCGGCGCTCTCGAGCTTCGATCTGAATGTTCCGGGCGCCGAATACTCGCTGATGGACGGGTTTGCGCGCTATGGCTTCGACGTCTGGACCATGGATCATGAGAATTATGGCCGCTCAACGCAGACTTCGAGCAATTCCGACATCGCCAGCGGCGTCGAAGACCTCAAGGCGGCGATGGAAGTCGTGCAACGCGAAACCGGCGTCAGCAAGGTTCACATGTTCGGCGAGTCCTCTGGCGCCATTCGCGCCGGCGCGTTTGCGCAAATGGCGCCGGAACGGGTCAATCGGCTCATTCTGACGGCCTTTACTTTCAAAGGAAACGGCGCGGCCGAAATCGAACGCCGCAGAGAACGCATCACCGAGCTGCGCGCCAATCCGCGCCGTAAGCGCGATGCGGCGATGATCCGTTCGATATTCACCCGCGACGGGCATACTTCGCTCTACGATCCGGCGATGGTGGACGCGCTGATCGCCAGCGAGAGCCCATTCGGCGACAGCGTGCCGAGCGGAACATATGTCGACATGGCCATAAACCTGCCGCTGGTCGATCCAGCCAAGGTGCGTTGCCCCGTGCTGATGACGCGCGGCGAATGGGACGGCAATTCCACCGACGACGATCTGCTCGAGTTTTTCCGCCGACTGCCGAACGGCGACCGTCAATATGTCATCCTGCCGAACACGGCACACAGCCAGGCCTTCAGCAGGAATCGCCAGCTTCTCTGGTACGCGATGAAGAATTTTCTCGACGCGCCGGCACCGGTTGCGAGCTGACAAGTTTGCCATTCACCCTCATTCCCGCGAAGGCGGGAATGAGCAGCGCTAAGGATGCCGTGGCGCGCGCTGCGATAGCTCCAACAGCTTGCCGGCGTGGTATGCTGGCAACTAAACCGCTCGTCTCTCTAAAACCGGCGGCGCAGACTTTGGGAGGATTTCATGACCAGCCAGCTAACAGAGAAAGAACTCGCAGCATTGATGCCGTCCGAATTGGTGCCATACCAAACGCCAATTCCAACCCAAATCGTCTCCAGCGACGAATTCTATCCCGATCCGCAGAACGAGCGTCAGCGCGAGGTCGAGGCGCGTCTTCTCGCCATGGCCGACGAGCTTGGTGGCATGCAGGGATTGGACCGGAGAAAATTCTTCCAGTCTACCGCCGGTATGGCGGCTGCTTTCGTCGCCATGAATGAGGTCTACGGGCCACTGTTCGAGGTGAGTAAAGCCGAAGCCGCTACTCCGGCAATGGCCCAGGAGCGTGCCGACGCGCTTAAGAATCAGTTCATCATGGACATGCACACACACTTCCTCCGCGACGATACGCGCATCATGACCTTCGTCAACATGCGCAACGCCGTCGGCAAGGCCGGCTGGAACAAGCAACTAACCGACCATGAGCAGACGATCGAGGATTTGAAGTTCAACAACTACAAGAAGGAGATATTCCTCGACAGCGACACCAAGATCTCGTTGATCTCTTCAGCTCCCTCCGACATCGAGCAGGACTGGTTCCTCACCAACGAGCAGATGGCGGACGCACGCAAGAAAATCAACGACGAGGCCGGCGCGCGCCGCGTGTTCTGCCACATGATCTTCACACCGGGGCAGCCCGGTTGGCTCGACAACCTCGACGCCGGTCTCGCCCTAAAGCCGGAATCCTGCAAGGGCTACACGATTGGCGACAACACCCACAAGGATATCAGCCGCTATCCATGGCGTATGGACGATGAGAAAGTGGCCTACAAGGGCTACGAAAAGATGGTGAAGGCGGGCATCAAGAACGTCTGTGTACATAAAGGTTTGTTCGCGCCGGGGGTGGAGAAGGAATTCCCCCATCTACGCGGCTTCGCCGATGTCGCCGATGTCGGACAGGCGGCGAAGGATTGGCCGCAACTTAACTTCATTGTCTATCACTCAGCCTACCGGCACGTCGGCGGCGATCCGAAGGTGGCGCTCGCCGAATTCGAGCGCACCGGCCGCATTTCCTGGACCAGCGACCTTGCAGACATCCCGGCGCAATATGGCGTCAATAACGTCTACGGAGATGTCGGCCAACTCTATGCCACCACCCTCGTCGCCGAGCCGAATGTCTGCGCCGCCCTGATGGGAACGCTCATCAAAGGGCTTGGCGCCGACCACGTCTGCTGGGGCACCGACTCGCTGTGGACAGGCTCGCCACAATGGCAGATTGAGGGCCTACGCCGGCTCGAAATCCCCGAGGCGATGCAGAAGAAATACGGTTTTGCGCCACTCGGCCCCGCGGACGGCCCAGTAAAGACCGCGATCTTTGGCGGCAATAATGCCAAACTCTACGGCATCCAGCCGAAGCGCGCCATGCTCGAACTCAGCCGCGACCGCTTCGCCGCGATGAAGGCCGAGTACGAGAAAAACGGGCCGGAGCCGAGCAATCTGCGATACGGCTACGTGGTGCCAAACGGGCCGGTCGACTACTCTTTGTTCGCTTGAAGACAAGCTTGCGGCCGCCGAAACCTCCGTGTTTTGGCGGCCGTTTGTTCTGGCTCTTTTAGAGTGAATTTCCTCGACGCATCGGCCCCGGTTGCGATCTGACAGACAGCCAATTGCGAATAGCGAATTGGGAAGGCTGTTCTAGTCGCTATTCGCCACTCGCCATTCACGCTTAGACAAGCTCCCCCGCAGCGAAGAAATCGCGCAGTTCTTGGTAAGTCTCCTCCGGCGCCTCTTCGGACAGATAATGCCCGCAGGGCAGCGCCTTGGCGCGCCGAATATCGCTGGCGTAACGCCGCCAGATTTCTTCCGGGTTGCGATTGCGACCGACGCCACCGGTCGCGCCCCATAACAACAGCACCGGGCAGGCGATCTTTCGTCCCGCCGCGAAATCCTTGGTGTCCATGTCGAGATCGACGCCGTGGGTGGCGCGATAATCTTCGCACATGGCGTGGATGGTCGCGGGGTTGCGGAAATAGCGCTTGTATTCCGCGAGCGCCCGCGGATCGAAGAAGCTCAAGCCCTGCGCGGTTTTGGCGAGTTTCTTCTCGATAAAATAGTCGGGATCGGCGCCCATCAAGCGCTCGGGGAAATCGTACGGCTGGATCATGAAGAACCAGTGCCACGAAAACGTTCCCCAAGCGCGCGTCACATTGTTGAGCAAATAATGCTGCGGGATGATGTCGAGAATAGCGGCGCGCGCTACTCTTTCGGGATGATCGAGGCACATGCGATGCAGCACGCGTGCGCCGCGATCGTGACCGGCGGCATAGAAACGCTCATGGCC
>CATPBC010000366.1 GCA_955652195.1 uncultured Xanthobacteraceae bacterium
ACCTTCTCGGAGACGATCGATGGGTCCGGCCTTTGCGCGAAATAAGCCGTTACAAGTCGCGGCACATTGACGAGCATGGCCTGCGTGACGGGCTTTCCCGCGAGCGGGCTTATGCTTTCGGCCATCAGCCTTGTCCCAGAACAATCTGGACGTTGTGCTGCACGCCGTCATCGGCCAGTGGAATGGATGCTTTTTGGCTGCCAGTTAGCATCTCGCCATCAAGCTTGACTGCAATCACGCCGCGACTAACGCCAAGCGGATTTTCGACTACAATCTCATAGCGCGCGGAGCGATAGCGAAAAGAAATCTCAAATTTTGGCCACGCGCGAGGGATGCATGGATCGAGCACCAGATTCGTGCCTCGCAGCCTAAAGCCGAGAAGAAACTCGAGCGCGACGTTGTACATCCACCCAGCCGATCCGGTGTACCACGTCCAACCACCGCGCCCGACATGCGGAGGCATCGAGTAGATATCGCCGCAAACCACGTAGGGCTCAACCTTGTAGCGGTGGACGCCCGTGGGGCTGTCGGCATGATTGATCGGGTTCAACATCGAGAGCATTTCGCCGACTTTGTCTCCGTCGCCCTGTATCGCGTATGCCAGCACCGTCCAGGTCGCGCCGTGCGTATATTGTCCGCCATTCTCACGAATTCCGGCCGGATATCCTTTGATGTAACCAGGATCGTGCGAAGGTCTGTCGAACGGTGGCATGAAAAGTAATGCGAGTTTTTCATCGCGACGCACCAGATATTTGTCGACGGCAGCCATGGCCCGCGCAGCTCGCGCCGGTTCGGCCGCGCCTGAGATGACCCCCCAGGATTGGGCAATCGAATCGATACGGCATTCGCTGTTGGAGGCCGAGCCGAGCGGCGTTCCATCGTCGAAATAAGCGCGACGATACCAGTCTCCGTCCCAACCGTGTTGCTCTAACGATTCCTTCAAAACCCCGGCGTGCTTACGCCAGCGTTTTGCATAATCCGAGCGGCCTTGCTGCTCTGCCAGATCAGCGAATGCATTCAACACCGAGAACAAAAACCAGCCCAGCCAGACGCTTTCGCCCTTCCCATCCTCGCCGACTCGGTCCATGCCGTCGTTCCAATCACCAGTGTTCATGAGCGGCAGGCCGTGTGCGCCTGTTGTGAGGCTGTTGTCTAGCGCGAGCGCACAATGCTCGAAAAGGCTCAACCGCTTGCCGGAGATCGACGCGTCAAAGAATGCGTCGCGCTCTCCGTCCCGAAGAACCGGCCCTTCAAGGAACGGGACCATCTCATCAAGGACAGCGACGTCAGTGGTGACTTTTACATAATGAGCAACAGCGTAAGCCAGCCAACCCTTGTCATCAGAGACCCGGGTGCGGATGCCTCGTCCTGATTCCGGCAACCACCAGTGTTGAACGTCTCCTTCCACGAATTGCCGGCCGGCCGCCCGTAGAAGATGCGCACGCGCGACATCGGGCCGCGCCACGCACAGCGCCATCACGTCCTGGAGTTGATCGCGAAAACCGTAGGCGCCGCTCGCCTGATAGAAGGCGACGCGCGCCCACACCCGGCAGGCAAGGGTCTGGTACGGAAGCCAACCGTTCAAGAGAATATCCAAGGAACGGTCAGGTGTTTTGACCTGCACGGTCCCGAGTATAGCCTCCCATTGTCGAACGACTTCGTCGAACACGGTATTAAGATCGGCGTTGCGATATTTTGCGATCAACGCCTGAACGTCCGATCTATTCGCGCCCTCCCCGAGAAAGAAAACAAATTCCGTGGTGACAGCTGGGACCAGCCTGACCTGCGTTTGAAGAGCACCGCACGGATCGAGCCCCGCGCCAACACGATTGGACAAAACTGTTCCAGCAGTCAGGCCCAAGGGCCGGTCCAGACCGCTGTCACGGCCCACAAATTCCGTTCGATCCCCCGTCCACGCGGTCTGTCTGCCGTTGAGATCGGCGAACGCCACGCGTTCGGAGAATTGCTCATTCCACGGATTGCGCGCCAAAATCGCGCCTGATTGCGGATCGATTTCAGTTACAATAAAGGGCGCAGTTGAAGACCGCGAGCTGCCCAGCACCCACTCTACAAAGGCCGTCACCGAGAGACAGCGCTCGCGCCCCGACTGATTGGTAATCCTTAGCCGCGAGATTTTGATTGGATCTTCAACGGGCACATATTGCAGGAGTTCTAGCGCGATACCGCGCGAGGTATGTTCAAACCGGCTGTAGCCCTGTCCGTGGCGCGCTGAATAAGATGCGGTTTTATCGCGGATTGGAAGCGCCGTTGGGCTCCAGACTTCGCCCGTTGCGTCGTCGCGCACATAGATCACCTCGCCCGGCGCATCGCTGACGGGATCGTTCGACCATGGTGTCAGTTGATTTTGCTGACTATTGATCGACCAAGTGAATCCAGCTCCTTCGTTCGACACCTGGAAGCCGAAGGTTGGATTGGAGATAACATTGATCCAGGGCGCTGGAGTGCGTTCAGAACCGTTGAGGATGGTCTGATATTCCCGGCCCGCCTTCGTGAAGCCGCCCAGACCGTTGAAGAATTCCATCGCCGGCCGCGGCAGGAATGCCCCCGGTGCCGCAGCGGGCGCAACCCGTTTTGGAGGCGGCGGGTTTGCAGGCATGCGCTCGCGTGCACGGTTGATTTGCTCAGCGAGCGTCCCCCGTTTGCCGTGAAGCACGGCGCGCGCCGCGGCAAACAGCAGAGCGCGAACATCCAACGACACCAGATCTGCGCGCAGTGTGAACACCGATCCTCGTGTGCTGTCGCTCGCAATTTTCGGCATCGACTGATTCATGCGGACGATGACGCCGATTTCGTTCTGGAGATCCTGAACATACGAAGTAGAACGCTCGTTGAGAATCACGAGATCGACGGCAAGCTGCTTCAAACGCCAATATTCGTGCGCCCGCAAAAGTTGTCGGACGAGTTCAAGATCGTCATCTTCTTCAATCCGCACAAGAACAAGCGGCAAATCCCCAGAAATTCCCTGCCCCCAAAGCGTCGAAGATTTACGTAAGTCGCGCGCGATCACATCGGCTCCCGGACGCAAGGTTGGATCGGAATAAAGCACGTGATTGGCAAGGCGCTGGAATAGATGCGCCTCGTTGACGCTGATACCGAGATGATGAAGTTGCATCT
The DNA here is from genome assembly GCA_955652195.1 of uncultured Xanthobacteraceae bacterium. Lineage (GTDB taxonomy): Bacteria > Pseudomonadota > Alphaproteobacteria > Rhizobiales > Xanthobacteraceae > BOG-931. The sequence goes on from CATPBC010000366.1 coordinate 3,136, forward strand.
GGGCCTGCGTCCAGGCAAGCGTCATTGCCCGTTCGAATGCCATTGCGTCTTGATGCTTGTCAGCCAAGTCGAGGACGTCGTCGCGCGACGATGCTGCCAATGTCCAAAAAGCGATGCGCGCCGTCGCGCCTGGAAGAATTCGCACGTGACGGCGTAAGCTGAAGATTGGATCGAGTACAGCACCCGCCGTGTTCGAGAGCGGCCAACCGTCGGCGATGGCGGCGGGCGATCGAATAGTCTGTCCGCGTCCCAAAAAGCGGGCCCGGTCGGTCTCAAATTGCACATCGCCCGACGTTTCACCTTCCACCACGGCCAAATGCGCCGCCCATACAAGCGGATCTCCAGCCGAGCGCCGTCTCCGCGTTGCCAGGATGGCGCCGAGATTGGGAACAAACTCCGTTTCCACGAACAATTTTGCGAAGGCCGGATGGGCAATATCGTCAACCTGACGCGCCAGGGCGATTTCGGCATAAGACGTCAGTTCGATTTCGCGCGCGCGGCTTCCATGGTTGGTGACCGAAACCCGGCGAACTTCAGCGTCGTCTTCGGGAGAGACAGCCACATCCATTGTCGTTGTAATCGAGCCATCTCGACGAATAATTTCAGCACGATCCTCATGAAAGGAGACTTCATAGAGATCGGAATCGATCCCGGTCGGCTGGTATCCAGTCGACCAAACTTCCCCACTTCGGACATCTCGAAGAAAAATATAATTTCCCCAGCTATCGCAAGTCGGGTCTTCGCGCCAGCGCGTAACCGCCACATCATGCCACCGGCTGTAACCAGATCCGACAGCGGTCAACATGGTCGAGTAGCGCCCATTGGACAGGAGATGTGTTCGCGGAGCGTGTGAATGTGCCGTTGTATAACGGCGTAGAATTTCGGGAGCGAGTTTCGCAACCAAAGTCGCTGCTTTAGCCAGTTCGGGCGGCGGGAGTGCGACAGCGACGTCTCGAGGCATTCGCTCTTGAAGCAAAAGTTCGGTAGCCTGAACGATCGGTTCGGAATGAAAGCGCTCCCGCATCCGCCCGTCATGAATTGCGTTTGCAATGGCGACGATAATCATTGCCTGGTGATGCGCCATATACGCACGGATCAACGCCACCTTCGCGCCGTCCGGCAGGCGCGTGCGGGTGTAGTCGAGCGCCTCAATCCACCCGTAGTCACCCCGCGCGCCAATCTCGGTGAGGCGGCCGAAGTTGCGTGCCACGGCCGCAGGATCAATCATGGACGCAAGGCCACTCGCATAGGGAGCGATAACGATATTGTCACTAAGCCCACGCTTATATCCAAGATCGGGAATGCCGAAGCTTGAATACTGGTAGGTTTGCGCGATATCGCGCGCGTTGTATTCAGACTCGGATATGCCCCAAGGGCAGCCCAGTTGCTCGGCGTATTCTTCCTGCCTGCGTACGACTAAACGATTGGTCTGTTCCAGCAGGCTGCCGGACGGGGCGCGCATAACCAGCGACGGCATCAGATATTCAAACATCGATCCAGACCAGGAAATCAGGGCCGAACCGCCGTTGATCGGCGTTAGCGTCCGTCCAAGCCTGAACCAGTGCTTGGCAGGAACATCGCCTTTGGCAATTGCGATGAAGCTGGCAAGCCGTGCCTCCGACGCAAGCAAGTCGTAGAAATTGGGGTCAAGGCTTCCGTCCGCCAGGCGATAGCCAATCGAAAGCAGTTGGCGATCGCGATCAAAAAGAAAACCGAATTCCGTGGACTCAAATATCGTATTGGCAAGTTCGGCCAACGCGGCAAGCCGATGGTTTAAGAGATTCGCCGCGCTGATCGACTTTCCAATCGCTTCCGCGAGAAGGCCTCCACCCTCGTGCGTCTCGTTCTTGGCTGTCAGTTTTGGAATGAGTTGAAGAGCTGCCTCGCAATGTTGCGGTAGCTCACTCAGTGTCACTATCTTGTCCAGAGCGGAGAAAGGGTCGTCACTGCCGGAGGCGCTTGAGGAAATGAGCCCTGCCCAAGGCATTAAAAAATCGATGTCGCGTTGGTGCGCCCGGACGGAGACACACAGTGCCTCGCTCCAGACGACGACTTTTGTCTTGGCGTCTTCCGTATTGTTGCCATCTACGACCTGCTCGTGCGCGAGACCGCGGATCGATTCCGCTTGCCGCGCAAGACCCGCCAGAAGTTTGGCTATGCTAGCGGGAGTCGAAGGTGCGTTCTGAATTGATGCAGCAAAGACGTCTATCGCAGTGCTTAACTTTCCGCCTGCCACCTCTCGCGAGCCCGCAACCCGTACCGGCAAGGATTCGCGGATCAGCTCAAGCGTATCTTCAAGGCCGGACAGCCACCGAGGATTGACCACGCACCCCGTCGTAATTTCGCGGCACGTATTCCTAAGGGCAATCAAATGGCCGGCAAGATTGCCGCTGTCCACCGACGAGACGTATTTTGGATCCAGCGCACGAAGATTGCTGGTGTCATACCAGTTGAAGAAGTGGCCCCTGAAACGTTCCAACTTGCCCATGGTGGAGAGAGTTTCTTCAAGGCGCTCCGTTGCATCGAGCAGCCCTAGCCAGCCGAAATCACGGGCAGCAACAACCGATAAAAGATACAGTCCGAGATTGGTCGGTGACGTCCGATTTGCGATGACAGGCTTCGGGTCTTCCTGAAAATTATCAGGAGGCAGCATATTGCCTTCGGCCGTGACAAATTTTTCGAAAAACCGCCAGGTTCGCCGCGCGACAAGCCGCAGCGTCAGTGCATCGGCGTGCGTGACCGCCAAATGTCCGGATGTTTCTGGCGGCAAACTCGCCCAGCGCGCAGCGAGCGGTGACAATACCCACAGGGCCGCGAATGGAGTCGCGATCGGCAAAGTTTGTCGGCCAAAGAAATTAATAAGAAGTGCCACACAACCGGCGAAGGCGATGCTGGCAGTTATTTGCACGGCGAGTCCCCGGCGATCAAATTGAAGATCGTCGTCGACTTGTGCCGAGGTGACCCATTCGAGCATTCGGCGCCTATGGACGAATACGCGGAATAGGGTGCGCCCCACTGCGTCGACCATTATCCACGCTTGATGGGCAAGAAACGTGATCAGAAATGCGCTTTGCAACATGCCGACCGCGACGTCATTCCACAGCGAGACCCAATGGTTGCGGAGCGAAACGCCCGGCCGGCGCGGTATAATGTGCGCAATCGCGGGAAGCAAAGGCGGTAATACGATGGTCAAAAGGATGAACGCGGTCCAGATTTCAGCCGCCCTCACCGGCTGCAACCAGGCAATCAGCATCCCCAGCAAAGCCGCGGGCGCGGATAAGGAACGGCGCAAATTATCGAGGAGCTTCCATCGCCCCATCAATGGGATTGAGTTGCTCTTGATGCCGTCGCGTGCCTTGCGGCCAAGCCCGAAGATCCATGGTAACAACTGCCAGTCGCCGCGCACCCAGCGATGTTGGCGCGCAGCGCTTACACTGTAGCGCGAGGGAAATTCCTCAACCACCTCGATGTCCGACGCGAGACCCGCGCGTGCAAAAATTCCTTCAAGAAGGTCGTGGCTGAGAACTGTGTTTTCCGGGATTTGGCCGTGCAGGGCTGCTTCAAAGACATCAACTTCATAAATTCCTTTGCCGCAATAGGACCCCTCTCCGAATAGGTCCTGATAGACATCCGACACGGCAAGCGCATAGGGATCGAGCCCATTCGGTCCAGAAAAGGCGCGTTGGAATAACGAACCCTCCCGGCCGATCGGCAACGATGGCGTTACGCGAGGCTGCAGAACGGCATGACCCTCAACGACCAAACCGGCACGACGATCAAAGCGGGCACGATTGAGAGGGTGCGCGATCTTTCCCACCAGACGCCTGGCGGTCCCGATCGGCAGACGCGTATCTGCGTCCAGCGTTATGACATAACGAATCCCAATCGGAAGCGCTGGCGGATGACCATCCAGTGCTATAAACGTCGTGTCGGTGGCTCCGCGTAGCAGACGATTCAATTCGTGAATCTTACCGCGCTTGCGCTCCCAGCCGATCCATTTTCTCTCGCTGTCGTTCCATACGCGGCGACGATGAAGAAGGAAAAATCGTTGGCTACCGCTGGCAGACCCATAGCGCTCATTCAGGCGGGACATCGCGGCCACAGCGGCGTCGAGACTGGCGTCGTCGTCCGCTGAACGCTCGTGATCAGAATCTTTCCAGTCGGAGAGCAATGCAAAGTAGAAATTGGCGTCCGGGTTTGAGAGGTGATGAACCTCAAGCTTTTCGATGTGCTCTTCCACCTCCGATGCAGTTGTCAGAAGTGTGGGAACGACAACGATAGTGGCAAAATCGGATGTGACGCCGTCGCGAAGTTCAAGGCCGGGTAGAAGAGATGCCCCGATCTGCTGCGTTATCGCCCGGTTTACCACCGCGACAGCGACATCGGAAGCCGGAATGAAACCGACAACGGCCAGCATGACAAGCGGCCAGCCGCTGACTCCGGCATACCCGACGCACACCAGTCCGACTGCAAGGACGACTGCTGTGACGGCCCCAATCATGACGACATAGCTCATCACGCCAAGACTTGAATTGAGGCGGAAAAGCCACGTCTTAAAGGGGACGCGGCATTTAAGATCTTTTTCGAACGCGCGTCGACCGTTTGAGATAAGATAATACCCTGGATCGCAGTCGTGGCGTACGTTGGCGGACTGATCCGCGGTATTGTCACAGGCGCGCTTTGCGGCCGTTAGCGCGCGCTGTGTAACATCGACCTCATCGCGCCCAGATTCCCGCGCGATTTCCTCTATTGCGCGTCGGTAAAGGTCGCGCGTCGTAAAATCCATCGCTGCGAAATCGCTTCCACCGCGCATGATGGCATCGACGGGGCTGACACTTTCGAAAAACTCTGCCCAGTTGATCATGGATAACAGACGCAT
>CATPBC010000367.1 GCA_955652195.1 uncultured Xanthobacteraceae bacterium
CAACATGCGGAAAGTTGACGGTTGGCAGACGCTCGCAACAAAGCCCGTCGGTCAGCCAATTGACCTCGCTGCCTGACCAGGTAGTTTCGAAATGCCGGAGATCGCGTCACACCAAATTCCAACACAAATCGCGACGGTACCTAGCCGTTGCCTATTTGACCTGCGATTTCACGGGAGTCGGCGTGCTCCGCCGGCAGCTCTACGACTAGCCTAGCCTAATTGCCCCAGCCGCGTGTAGCGGCGTGATGTCTCCGTTGGGCCCCGAACCGACCTCACGCGATGTCCATTATGTGGTCGCTATCGAGAGGAAAGCGGAAGTGACGCGGACATTGTCCAAAGTCCGAGTCTGACCCACTTCAGACATCAGCCGCTATGAATTGATGCTGTGCAAAATGACCGGCGAGATCGGCTCCGATGGAGCCGGCCACGGCTAATTGCTCGCGCAATTATCGCCGAGGAGCGTTGCACAGCCTGCGCAAGGCAAAGGCCAAAGCGCGCTGAGTTCTGGCGATACGATCGACCTTTTGCTCTTTGGTCGGTTTGGTCATTGGCGACGCTGCGAGAGGCTTAATCCGAAGTAGCTCAAGCCACCCGCTACGACGAGAGCAATCCAGCTTACCCACATTGGCACTGTCCAGTCGCCGATCACGACTGGCCAAGCCATGTAAATTCGCAACAGATGGAGCAAGGCTACAATCGCAAAAACGACACCAGCGAGCACAGTAAATGTTTTCCGATCCATGGCTCATACTCCCATGACTTTCGACTGCACCATTAATGCGAAATCGCGATCAAGGGTAAAGCGGGCTGCGCCCGTGTCGTCTGCAATGGTCAGCGCGTAATCTGCCGCTCTCACGAGAGATGGCGATCGACTTGCAAAGCTTTGGGAGCGCCCGCCTTGTGGGTCAACAGCTCCGTGCAAGAGATTTACGCCCTGGCTAAAACCATGACGTGATGGGTAACAATGGTCAAAGACAATGCCCGACGCGGGTGCCGGCGCTGCGGTGCGTTATCTTTACACATCCATACGGATGGAGCCGAATAAGTTTTAAAGCTTCAAATAGCTTTGATACTGGTGGTGTGCGAGTCGGGCAAGCTTACCAGCCTCATTGCCGGCAATACCCACCATAATACAAGATCGATAAGACGGTATTGTCGCGGATGGCCGGACACTGCGCGACTGTCATGGCAATGAGCGCCCAGACGATCGCAAGCACAAAAAGCGCAACCGCGCCGATAAGTTTCCGAAACCGCAGGCATGGGCTCAAGCATTCCAGTGTTGCGAGGGCAGGGCGCAGCGCTATATGGTCGCCGCGCCCGCGACAAGAACATGATGACAACTATTCAGGCTTCCCATCGCGAAGAATTGGACCAAGCCCGCGCGGTCCGGCTGTGGCTTTATGCTGTCGCTGCGCTCGTTTTTGCCATGGTTCTGGTTGGTGGCGCGACGCGGCTGACAGAATCCGGGCTATCGATCACGGAATGGCAGCCGGTGACTGGTACGCTGCCGCCGCTAAACGAGACACAATGGCAGGCGGAATTTGAGAAGTATCAGGCCATTCCACAGTACCGGCAACTGAACGCCGGAATGAGCCTTACCGATTTTAAGACGATCTACTGGTGGGAGTGGGCTCACCGGCTCATCGGCCGCGTCATTGGCGCGGTTTTCTTTATGCCCTTCGTTTGGTTTCTGTGGCGCGGCCGGATCCCGCACAATCGTCGCGCCGGTCTATGGATGATCCTGACGTTTGGCGCGCTGCAGGGCGCGATCGGGTGGTGGATGGTGGCTTCCGGTCTCGCCGAACGCGTCGAGGTGTCTCAGTACCGCTTGGCGACGCATCTCATTCTTGCTTGTCTGATTTACGTCGCCCTCGTTTGGACCGGAACGCGGTGGCAGAACGAGCGGGAGCAGTCGCTTTTCGGGAAATTAAGCAAAGCTGCCCAACCGGTGACTGTTCAGACTGGCGCCCTCGGGCTCGTGGTACTACTTCTGGCGCAGATCTATCTCGGCGCTTTGGTCGCCGGGTTGCGTGCCGGGCATGTATATAACACCTGGCCGCTAATCGATGGCGGCCTTGTTCCTCAGTCCTCGCGTCTGTTCTTCGAGGTGCCATTGTGGCGGAATTTTTTTGAAAATCCGCTCACGGTCCAATTCGATCATCGCGTGCTCGGCTATGTGATCGGTTTGTTGGCGCTTCTTCAGCTGTTCAATGTCGCGAAACTGGTCAAGCCTGATCCCATCTTCACAAGCGCAGCTCTTGTCGCCGCGGCGGTCATCGTGCAAGTAGCACTCGGCATTTGGACACTGCTGTCGGTCGCCGCGCTGCCGCTCGCTCTTGTGCATCAGGCGAGCGCGATGATAACCTTGACCTTGGCGGTCATTCACGCATCAACTGCGGTCCCGCCTAAAGTCTCGGGGCGAACAGAACCGTCTTTGCCGTAGGTCCTCCGCGCCATTTTTAGGAAGTTGTGCTCAAACAAATAAAGAACAAAAAGACACATTTTTTGTTTGGCGATTTTTGATGAGTGACTCAGAGACGCTCTCTAGCCCGCTCGATTAGTTCGAGCACGTGTCCTTCCCTTTCATACCGCTCGGCCACCGGTGTCTCCAGACACCCGATCGCTGACTATGAGTAACTGTTGGAGGGTCTCGCTGAGCGAAAGGTTGGTAACAAAATGTTCTAGGGGATCTAATTCTTTGCTGATATCGCTCCATCAGCCTGAAGCGCAGCACCAAAAATCTTCAGCTATCCACAAACTCGCCGGCCGATTACCCCATCTTTTGGCAAAAAGAAAAGGCCCCCTCGGCGCTAGCTGGACTGGCGTTGGTCGCTCGCACTGAACCGCACGCAAAAAATTAGTGGCGAAATTCGCCAGTCAGCACGGAGTCGGGAGGAAAGATGATCAAGGCAGCGATGGCACCAGCCAGCGCGATCCAAACAACGGCGAGCAAGAGCTTCCACTTCATCGGAGACCTCAATGGGTTTTGCCCGATGGCGCTGGGACCTCTGTGACAGCCATCACGTTTCGGACTCTCTACCGGTAAACCATCGGATGGTTTGCGCGCGACCGGCAGTTTCAACAGTTGGATTTGTGAAATCAGCAAGGGGTTGGCAGCACAAAAAGATTGAAGCTGAGACAGCAAAGCCGCCGGATAACTCTCTGAGTGCCTCCAATGAAATGTCGGCTGCCAAACGATCTATCTTAGGCGGATCATTCTGCCATTTTTCGCTGCTCTCAGTGAAGATCGCCTGATACAAATCAATGCCGCAAAGGCTCGGCCTCAACCAGTTTGAAACGCCGCGTGCCGGGCTCATTCAGACTCCAATGTTGCGCCCGATTGGCGGGATTGGCGAAACGCTAGGCAACTAACGGGAAACGGAAATGGACCAAATCGAACTCTATAAGGACTTCCGAATCCGCGCGTATGAGGACTGGTCGGGGCAATGGTTGGCCGAGGCCAAGAAGCCGTTTGACACCCATGCTGAGTACATTGCCACGCCCTCCGGTCACCCAACGCCACAAGCCGCTATTGCTTTCATAAAGCAGATGATCGATAGCCCGAGCACGACAATTAAAGCGCCAAAAATGATTCAATAGTGCGGCCCAGGATTCGCGTTTGTGTCAGGGCCATCACCCTACCGCCCGACGCGAGTAATCAATGGGCGGTGCCTCTGCGCGACGCTGTTACGAAGCTGCCACGTCCAGCCACTCGGTGCTCCGCTGCGGGCCGCCAGGGCGCGGGCTAATCGATCAACCCGAATCGGATGCGCTCGCCAATAGGAATCGATCGGCTGCGAAATGTCCGACTTTGACTCGAAGCGGGCATAGGGCGTCCATTTCGTCGGATTGGGTCACCAGCTGGCAGTGCGTGTTACTTCTTCATCATCATCGTCATCAGGCACGAAACCACTGCCGCCGCACGTTGGGCATTGCTGCTCTTCGTCCGTACCCTTTTCAATGACGCCATCACCGTTGCACTCTGGACAGGTTTTCACCTGTGCCTCCCTGGATATCATCGTCAATCAAGAAGGCGGGGCATCGCTGCACCGGCCGGCATGTTTTGATCCAAAGTCGACATGATCATCCCTAGTAAAATTTCGCACACCTCTATCACACGTCGGAACACGTGCGCATAGTTTGGCCATTGTGTGAAGAACAGAAAAATCGTCGCACTTCGCTATGGCCTCCCTATAGCCTAAGGCCTATGCTCATGGCCCGGATTTGATCTTTGCTGAACCAATGAACAAAACCAAAAATGCGCAAATCGCCATCGCGGCCTTGGTCAGGACGCGCCAAGACGCAATATAGCTTCTCGACCAATCCGGACGCCAAGGGAGCGCCTCCCGATCACGTCATCAATATGCGGGAGGTCCGGCTGTCGGCGGGCGCCGAGTTCGTCGTGGCGATCTGCGGCGAAATCATGACCATGCCGGGCCTGCCCAAGGTGCCGGCGGCGGAAGCGATCGATATCGGGCCGGATGGGCAGATCGTCGGGCTGTTCTAGCGCTTCCGGGACAAATATCTATTGATCGATATGGAATTGGGACTTGTTTACGCGGTTCGTTCGGCTCTTTTCGCTGTTACGAGGAGAAGATGAGTTCCACGGAACTGCCGCGGACTGAACCGGCGGAGAGCCGCAGCGGCGGCGGCCGGCGCCGGGCGCCGCGCACGCCAAAAGGCCGTCAAGTCGATCCGCAGGCGCGCGAACAAATACGCGCTCTCCTCGGCGACCGCGAGCGCCGCCGCGATCTTTTGATCGAGCATTTGCATCTCATTCAGGATCGTTACGGTCATCTCTCCGCCGCGCATCTTGCCGCTCTGGCGCAGGAGATGCGGCTCGCTTTGGCCGAGGTTTATGAGGTCGCAACCTTCTATGCGCATTTCGATGTGGTGAAAGAAGGCGAGACGCCGCCGCCCGCGGTGACCCTGCGCGTCTGCGATTCGCTTTCCTGTGCGCTCAAGGGCGCGGAGCGGCTTTTCGCCGAATTGCCGAACCGGCTCGGGCCGGGTGTGCGCGTCGTGCGCGCGCCGTGCATGGGCGCCTGCGATCACGCGCCGGTTTGCGCGGTCGGGCACGTTCAGGTCATGCAGGCCGATACCGGCAAAGTGGCCGCGGCCGCGGTGCACGTTCCGCATCCACATGTCTATCCAACGCCGACGCCGTTCGACGCTTATTGCCGCGACGGCGGCTATGCGCTGCTCAAGTCATGTCTCGCTGGCGCTCGCAGCCGCGACGAGATCATCAAAATCGTCAGCGACGCTGGTTTGCGCGGTCTCGGCGGCGCCGGCTTTCCCACCGGACGCAAATGGTCGCTGGTGCGCGCTGAACTGGCGCCGCGGCTGTTCGCCGTCAACGCCGACGAAGGCGAGCCCGGCACATTCAAGGACCGCTTTTATCTCGAACGCGATCCGCATCGTTTCATCGAGGGCATGTTGATCGCGGCTTGGGTGGTCGAGGCCGCTGACACTTATGTTTACATCCGTGATGAATATCCCGAGTTGCGGCTCCTTCTTGCCGAGGAGATCGCCAAAGCCGAGCGCGCGGGACTCGCCAAGCACAGCAGGATCCATCTGCGTCGCGGCGCCGGCGCTTATATCTGCGGCGAAGAATCGGCGATGATCGAATCGATCGAAGGTAAGCGCGGCCTGCCGCGCCATCGCCCGCCCTATGTGGCTCAGGTCGGCCTGTTCGGGCGGCCGA
>CATPBC010000368.1 GCA_955652195.1 uncultured Xanthobacteraceae bacterium
GTCCAATCGAGCAGACAATGATACATTCTATATTAGAAGAGACATGCGCAACGTCTTTTTTACCGTCGAAGCGTTCCGCGCTCAAAAACCAATCCCCAATTCAATCGCGAACTCCTCGCTGGATCGCTTAGCGCCATTGGCGTTGGTATCAGCACATTCCTGAGCTCGGCGGACTACGCAGCAAGCAGAAAGATGTGCCGGTCGCCATCAACGCGTTCTGGCAAAAACCAGAGTTTTCACAATTACGCAGATTACGCGATGAGCCGCGCCAGATGACGTATTGACCATCCGGCCGATCTTCGAACGTTCAAACTTGCCATGAAATCTATTGTATACTCCCGTGAGCAGAAGCCGGCCGCATCGGTTGCAATTCCAGTCAAATGATCTCTGTAGCGGCGCTCGGGAGGGTTCCCATGACGGACATGAAATGGAGCATCAAGGCGCGCGAATTCGTCAATTGCAACTGCAGCTACGGCTGTCCGTGCCAATTCAACGGGCTGCCAACCTACGGCGACTGCCGGGCCGTCGTCGGCATGCAAATCGACCAAGGCCACCACGGCGACACGCGGCTCGATGGGTTGCGGTTCGTCAACATATTGCGCTGGCCGGGGGCGATCCACGAAGGCAAGGGGGAGGCGGCGGTCGTCATCGACGAACGGGCGAACGAACCGCAGCGTGCGGCATTGATCCGCATTGTCACTGGACAGGACACCGAGCCCGGCGCCACGATCTTCCAGGTGTTCTCGACGACGTTTGAGAAGTTGCACGAACCAATCTTTGCTCCAATCGATTTTGACGTGGACATTGACGCCCGCAAAGGTCGGCTTGTTGTGCGTGGAATAACCGAAGGCCGTGGCGAGCCGATCAAGAATCCCGTGACGGGCGCCGCGCATCGTGCCCGTATCGATATTCCTGATGGGTTCGAATACTCGCTTGCCGAGATTGGGCGGGGCTGGAGCAAGGTCGCGCGTCCGATGCAATTCACGCTCGCCGATTCCTACGCGCAGTTCGCGCACGTCAATCTCTGTCAAAGCGGCATCTTGCGCTAAGCTGAGATGGGCGGCGCGTTTGAAGCGGTGCTGCGGCGCGAGCGCGCAGTCGTCATCGCTGCGCTTGCGATACTTACCGCGCTCGCCTGGATGGACCTCGCCTGGCTCGCCGACGACATGGCGATGGGCGGCATGGATATGTCCGGGTTGCGCATGATTCCGGCCGGGCAAGGCCTGATGATGCCGGCGAGCGCGCCGTGGCAGCCGATCGAATTTGCCTACGTATTCGCGATGTGGATTGTGATGATGATTGGAATGATGACGCCCTCAGTGGCGCCGATGATTCTCATCTACGCGCGCGTTGGCAAGCAGGCCGAGATGAGCGGCCAGGCGTTTGCGGCAAGCGCGTGGTTTGCAGCCGGTTATCTGGTCGCGTGGACGGGATTTTCGCTGGCAGCGACTTTCGCGCAATGGGCTTTGCAACGCGGCGCGCTGCTTACCCCAATGATGGAAAGCGCGAGTAGTGTGCTTGGTGGTGTCGTGCTAATTGCCGCCGGTGTTTATCAATGGACACCGGTGAAGGAGGCGTGCCTCTCTTATTGCCAGGCACCGCTCACCTTTATCATGCGCCATGGCGGATTTCGCCGTGAAGCGACCGGCGCACTGGCGCTTGGTTTTCGCCATGGCCTGTACTGCATCGGCTGCTGTTGGGCGCCTATGCTGCTGCTGTTTGTCGGCGGCGTCATGAATCTGCTTTGGATCGCTGCGCTAGCGGTGCTGGTCTTATTGGAAAAAGCGATGCCTTTCGGTAAATCGGTATCGCGCGTTGCCGGCGTCGCCTTCATTGCCATGGGGGCCTGGTTATTGCTGCACCCGTGAAAAACACTACGACCGCATCTTTTGTTCAGATCAATTTTGGTTCACGCAAGTGATGTTGTGGCAGCCACCCGGTCCGATCACTTGGTAGTATAAGAATCGGAAGTGACTACTCGGCCGAGCGGAGGCGCAACATGGGATTACTTGAGGGTGACACTGCGCTGGTCACCGGCGCAGCGTCGGGGATTGGGCGGGGTATAGCGAAGGCGCTTGCCGCCGAGGGAGTTCGACTGGTCCTAAGCGACATCGCCGAACAAGCCGGAGCCGCGCTGTCGCGCGAACTAAACGCCGCCTTTATTGCCGCCGATCTCGCCGATCCGGCTGCGGCGCGTCGGCTGTTCGAGGCTGCAGTAAAAACGCTCGGGTCGATTTCAATTCTTGTGCATAGCGCATCCCCAAGGCGTTACGAGAGTGACGCCGCCTTGGCTGTGACCGAGGCTCAATGGGATTCGATGATCACAGTTGGCCTTCGTGCCGGGTTCGTACTCGGCCAGGCCGTAGGCGCGCATATGAAGGCGCACCGGATCAAAGGACGAATGCTTTTTATAACCTCGCTGCACGCGTATACGCCGCGCAACCTGCCGCATTACAGTGCGACCAAGGCGGGTCAGACCATGCTGGTGAAAGAACTCGCGCGCGCGCTCGGAGCGGATGGCATTCGCGTCAATGCAATAGCTCCAGGCGCAATCCCTGGCGGCGGATTCGACGCCGATATTAACTCGCTCACGAAAATGATTCCGCTCGGCCGAACCGGTACCCCGGAAGACATCGCGGATATGGCGGTTGCTCTCTTGTGCGATCGCTTTTCGCGTTATGTCACCGGGACAACGGTTGCAGTAGACGGCGGACTCGCTCTGTACAACTGGATTCCGATGTAGGCGGGCCAGTAAATTCATTCTGCCGCTTAGGATTCCGCGCAGTTAAATGGCCCGATGCGGACGTTGAGCTCAGATGGCGGGAAGCGCGAATCGTTTTATTTTGCTTTGCGATGACGCAATCGTTCTGCGATTACGAACAGAACCGGAATGACGAATATGCCTAAAATTGACGCGGCGATCATGCCGCCGAAAACCGGCGTGCCCACTGCGTGGCGTGTAGCTGCACCGGCCCCGCGCGCGATGACGAGCGGAAACAGCCCAAAGATGAAGGCGAAGCTCGTCATCATCACTGGACGAAAACGTAAACCTGCCGCTTCGATGGCTGCTGTATAAATATCTTTGCCGAGCCGCCGCTGCTCTACCGCGAATGCCACAATCAAAATGCCGTTCTTGGCGGCAAGTGCGATGAGCGCCACCAGACCGATCTGCGCATATACGTCGAAGCTCAGCCCGGCGATCGCTACCGCCACGAGCGCTCCTAAAATTGCAACGCTGACCGACAGCAGTGCGGGAATCGGAATATTCCAGCTTTCATAGAGCGCGACTAGAAACAAATAGGCAAACAGCAGGGCGAGCCCAAGCACGATTAGCGTGCGTCCCCCCGCTGCTTTTTCCTGGAAGGCAGTCCCAGTCCATTCAAAGCTGTATCCGGATGGCAGCGTCGCGGCGGAAATCCGTTCCATGGCTGCGAGCCCCTGGCCGGAACTATAGCCGGGCTTGGGTGCGCCATTCACGATCGCAGCGCGGTAGCCGTTGTAGCGGACCACGGTCTGCGGCCCTTGCACAAGCTTGGCTTCGGCCAGCGCACGCATAGGCACCATGCCGCCGCGCGCATTCCGCACGTAAATGTTCTGAATTTCGTCGATCCGTTTGCGAAACGACGTCTCCGCCTGCAGATTGACCTGCCAGGTTCGCCCGAAAACGTTGAAGTCGTTGATGTAGTAGCTACCCAGCGTTGACTGCAGGGCGTTAAAGATGTCGCTGATCCTGACACTCAGCACCTGTGCCTTGTCGCGATCGATGTCGAGAAAAATTTGCGGCGTGTCGGCAGCATAAGTGCTAAATACGCCAGCGAGCTCGGGCTGGCTATTGGCGGTCACGAGCAACCCGCGTAACACTGCCGCGAGATCGGTGGGCGTCTGTCCTTGCAGCGCTTCCAAGACGTATTGGAAACCACCGGTGTTCCCCAAGCCGATAATCGGCGGCAGGTTAAACGGAAAGGCGATGGCGCCGGGGATCGCTGCCAATAGCGGCCGCAATCGCGCAACGATCGCGCTCGCGCTTTGCGCAGGATCGGTACGCAGCTCGTACGGCTTGAGTCGGATGACGAAGAATCCTTGATTTGAAGACGCAACATAATCGATGAAATTCAGCCCGACCACGGACAACACGCCTTCGACGCCGGGAATGGGTCTGACAATATCTTCGACCTGCTTGACCACCGTCTCGGTGCGGTTGACTGATGCGCCTTCCGGCAACCGCAGCGCGGCAAAGATTGCGCCCTGGTCCTCGTCCGGCAGAAAACTTTGCGGCGTCACGTAAAATATCAGGACCGACACGGCTATTGCCCCCGCGACGACAACAACCGAAACCGCGGTCATGCGCATCAGTTTGCGGACAGTCGCCACATAGCCATCGCGCGTTCGATCGATCGCGCCCAGCACATAGCGCATGGCGCCTCGACTGGTGTGACCGCGCTTTAGCAGCACCCCACATAGTGCGGGACTCAACGTGAGCGCGTTGAGCGCCGAGATCAGCATCGAAACCGATACGGCAACGGCGAATTGACGAAACAACTGCCCGCTGATCCCTGGGATGAACGCCACCGGAACAAAGACCGACAGCAATACGAAGGTGATGGCGAGGATGGGACCGGTGATCTCGCTCATCGCCTTTTTGCAAGCATCGGATATGGAAAGGTTGGGCTCTTGCTCGATCACCCGCTCGATGTTTTCAACCACGACAATCGCGTCATCGACAACGATCCCGATGGCTAGCACGAGTGCTAATAACGAGATCGTATTGGCCGAATATCCGATCAACAGAAGCACCGCAAAAGTGCCGATGACGGACACCGGCACGGCGGCCAGCGGAATGAGCGTTGTTCGCAGCTTACCAAGGAACAGGAAAACAACGAGGGCAACCAGGACTATGGCGACAACGAGCGTACGGACGACCTCGACCATAGTGGAGGTGACAAACACGGTACTGTCCCAGAAGACCGTATAGCTCAAATCGGCGGGGAAACGTGTCGCCATTGTGTTCATCGTGTCGCGGACTTGCTTCGCGACATCGACGGCATTGGATCCCGGAGATTGATAGATGCCAATCGCAGCGGCTGGAGCGCCGTTGAAACGGCTGTAACGGTCCTGCGTTTTGGCTCCCATCTCGACGCGGGCAACATCACTGATGCGAACGACCGATCCGTCAGGATTGGCGCGCAGCACGATGCCGGCAAATTCCTGCGGCTGGGTCAGCCGGCCTTTGGTTTTGATATTGATCTGAACCTGCTGGTCGCTTGCAACCGGCGCAGCGCCAATGCGGCCGAGTGCCGCCTGGACGTTCTGATTTTGCACTGCTTGGATGACGTCATTCGGGGTCAGGTTAAGTTCGGTCAGTCGATCCGGATCGAGCCAAATCCGCAACGAATAATCGAGCGGACCAAACAATGTGACCTGACCGACGCCTCTAATCCGCGCCAGCGTGTCGATAATGTTGATGGTCGCATAGTTGCTCAGATAGATGGCGTCGTACGTGTTCTTCGGCGAGTAGATATTGATGACCTGAAGCAGCGCCGCCGATTTCTTGCGTACCGTCAAACCGGCTCGGGATACTTCCTGCGGAAGCTGCGGAATGGCCAAGCTGGCGCGGTTTTGCACGTTCACCGTATCGATGTCTGGATCGGTGCCCAGCGAAAAGGTCACATTGAGCGTGTAGCTGCCATCAGACCCGCTCGCCGATTGATAATAGATGGCGTTATCGACACCGTTGATCTGCTCCTCGATCGGTTGCGCGACCGTAGTCTCAACCACTTCGGCGTCGGCGCCGGGGTAATTGGCAGTGAGCGTGACTTGCGGCGGTACAATGTCTGGAAACTGCGCAATCGGAATGGCCGTGATGGCGATTGCGCCTGCGAGTGTGATCAATATCGCGATAACAATCGCGAATCGCGGTCGATCGATGAAGATGGCGGAAAACATCGGTGTCAGTTTACCGCAGCAACGCTAGTCGAGACGATCTGGCCGGGATGAACCTTTTGGATGCCTTCGACGATGACGAGATCTCCCTCCTTCAAGCCCTGCGTCACGACGATGTCACGACCCTGCTCGACTCCGGTCACGATGCGCCGCTGCTCGACCTTTTTGTCTGCGCCGACCACCATGACGTAGCGACCGGCCTGGTCGAGCTGGACCGCCGATTGCGGAATGACAAGGGACGATTGCGGTGCGCCGCGCTCGACCAACACGCCGACGATCCCGCTGGGGATCAGCATGCCTTCGGGATTTGGCAGTTGTGCGCGAACCAGGATGGTGTCTGTGTCTGGCTGAACCTGAACATCGAGGAGATTGGTGCGCCCGGCATGCGGATACATACTGCCGTCAGGTAGCTTGATGTGAATGTTGACATGCGGATTTTTGTCGGCCGAGGCAGCGATCCGGTGCTTGTATTCGATGACGTCGGCTTCGCTGGCTTGAAAGGTGACGTAAATCGGATCCTGGCTGACAATCGTCGCTAGCGTTCCGGATGATGGACTAACCAGATTGCCTACAGTGAAATTCGCAAGGCCGATCCGTCCGTCGACTGGCGAGCGGATTTCGGTGTAACCGAGATTGATTTTCGCCTGTTCGAGCAAGGCTTGCGCTTGCAGCACATCGGCTTGCGCCGCCTGTTGGTCGGCCGCCCGCTGATCTACGGTGGATTGCGGGATGTTCTGGTTGCGTACCAGCTCCTGGCCGCGCTGCAGCTGCAAATTGGCATTAACCTCCGTGGCCTTTGCTTTAGCAAGATTGGCGCTCTGCTGGTCGACCGTCGCTTTATAAATATCGGGTTCGATGCGAAACAGCAGATCACCGGTCTTGACCTGCTGTCCCTCGGTAAAATTGCGCTCTTTGATGAAGCCAGAAACGCGGGCGACGATCTCAACTTTGTCGATCGCCACGACGCGGCCAATGAAATCGCCGGTTTCAGTTACTTGCCGGCTTACTACCGGGACGACCGAAACAGCCGGCGGCGGTGGCGCGCCCTGCGCGGCAGCTATGCGACAACAGACGATGAAAATGTAGGCACCGAGCGGAATCGCCCTGGCAAACAAATTATCGCGGCAAGCCATCAGAATACTCCTGAGCATAATCCGCACGTTTGGCGGCTACGAGATTAAGCGCGCCACCGGAACGAGAGTAAGAGCGCTACCTCACTCTACTAAATGCATCGCTCCGCGCTCGAACGCGGGCACTTGCAAATTGGCAGAACGAGGAGTTCTATTAAAGCACGGGCTGCGTGAGACGCAACTAATCTTCGCCCGCGAGAAATACTGGGAGCGAAGATTCGATCTCGCCATGCGTAAGCGATGATCCGCGCAGATTTTCACAACTCGTGTAATACGGTCGAAGGAGGCTGCAAATGACGGCTCGAGAAGCTAAGTCACTGCGAATTGCTCCGCTCACTACACCGACGGATTTGCAGCCGAACGCCGTGCGCGACATTGCAGGAGCACTCAACATTCTGCTTGCGGATATGTTCGGGCTGTATCTGAAAACGAAAAATTTCCATTGGCATGTCTCAGGCCCGCATTTCAGGGATTATCATCTGCTGTTGGATGAGCACGGCGATCAGATTTTTGCGACAACTGATCCAATAGCCGAACGTGTCCGCAAGCTGGGCGGCACGACAATGCGGTCGATTGGCCAGATCACCCGCTTGCAACGCATAAAGGACAACGACGCGGACTTCGTCACCCCGATGGATATGCTTGCCGAGCTGCGAGAGGATAATAAACAACTCACCGCGAGCATGCGCGAGACGCATGGCCTTTGCGATGAGCATGGCGACGTTGCGACGGCGAGCCTTCTGGAAATCTGGATCGACGAAGCCGAGCGCCGTACCTGGTTTCTATTCGAGGCGACGCGAGCAAGCAGAGGCGAATAATAGAATTGCGAATTTTCGGACGCTCGATTGCGCAATCATACGTCAGATGATTGGCTCTATAAGTGATCGCGCCACTTATTCCAGCTTGGCGTCCAGCGTAATTTGCGTATTGAGAGCCTTCGACACCGGACACGTCTTTTCGGCAATGCCGGCCAGCTCCCTAAACTTGGCTTCGTCAAGGTTTGGCACGCTGGCGCGCAATGTCAGCGCGGACCTGCTGATACGGAAACCTTGGCCTTCCGGCTCGAGAGTGACGGCCGCCTCGGTACTCAGTTGCGTGGGTGTGTAGCCGGCGCCCTGTAATTGAAACGCCAGCGCCATGGTGAAACAGCCAGCATGCGCGGCAGCGATCAGCTCTTCCGGGTTTGTACCCTTCTCGTTTTCAAAACGGGTCTTGTAGGAGTAAGGGGTCTCGGCGAGCACCCCTGAATCGGTCGAGAGATTACCATTGCCCGCGCGGCCAGTGCCGCGCCAAACTGCTTTTGCCTTGCGGATCATGGAGGTCTCCTTGGTCTAGGCCCCTCTTGGCTCATTTCGATCTATACTCGCGATATAAACATCGTCTTTGCCTGGCCAATATGAACCCGACTGATCGCGGCCGTAAATTACTAGAAAAGTGCGCGCTTTTCAGTTCGCTTGACGAAAAGGCGCGTCGCGATATCGCCGCCTATGCCAAACGGCGCAGCTTCACCACTGGCGAGTCGATATGCCGCCTCGGCGACCACGGCGACAGCATGATGGCCGTGGTGGTCGGCACGGTGCGCATCTCACTTCCGACCGCCAGGGGCAAGGAGGTCATTCTTGCGGATCTGCGGCCCGGAGAACTCTTTGGCGAGATCGCGCTCCTCGACGGCAAACCGCGTTCGGCCAATGTCACGGCGCTCACCAATTGCGAGCTTATGGTCTTGGAACGGCGAGACTTGTTGCCCTTCCTCGAGCGCAATCCGGCCGCTTGCATGAAGCTGATGGAAATGCTTTGCGCGCGAATCCGCCGTTCGGACGAGCGTATGGCGGACATCGCTTTCTTCAATTTGCCTGTGCGCCTTGCCAAAACATTGCTCAACTATGAGCCCGATGTTCGCGCGGGAATGAAACTATCGCTTTCGCAGAGCGAATTAGCCGAGATGGCTGGGGGGACAAGAGAAAAAGTGAATCGATGTCTGCGTGAGTGGCAACGCCAGGGCATCGTAGAATTGAAGAATCGTTGGACTATCATTCGCAGCCCGGAGGCCCTGCGTGAGCTGTTAGAATCGACCTAACCAGCTCCTCGGATCTATCGTTTGAGTTTCTCTCGGCAAAAACCGCAGGCGGCTTCGCAGCTGAGATAAGAAGGACTTTGCAATTTTTTGCCGCCTCAAGCGTAGCCCTTCTCGTTTATCGCGCGCGAATAGCAAATTTCTACTGCGACTACCGAGCGCAAGAGAAGGATACTCGGCACGACAGTGCGCACGCTGAGTTGTTTGCAGAGTCAGCCATCAAACAGTCGCGCCCAATCAACTGCGCTACGATCGAGTATCGCCGGCAGAGAAAAAGGAATAAGATTTTAGGCGCCGGCGACTGAGAGACCGCTTGCGCTCCCGCCTCCTTGAGTAAGGGAGGGCATGATGATGACGCCCGAACACTATCGTGAAATGGCTGAAGAATGTTTCGGTTGGGCGCGTGAGGCGCAGACCGACGAAGTTCGCGTGTGCTATCTCAATCTGGCGCAAACCTGGTTGGACGCAGCAACCTGGATTGACGGTGCTTCGCCGACTCGATCGTTAGTTCAATCGAGCCTGGAGCGAAAATTGGCTGCCTAGCCTTTTCCACTTAGCGAAGCCTTGGTTCATAGTGAGCGAAGCCCCGGTCCTTAGTGGCCGGGGCTTGTTTCATGCTAGGGGTTGCGCCAGCGATTTTCGCTCGGGAGCATATGATGCGAATTCTGGTGTTCCAGCACATTCCAGTAGAGCATCCCGGTTTTTTTCGTCAGCTCTGGCGCGAAAACGGTGACGAATGGCAGACGGTCGAGCTCGACGAAGGTCAGGCCGTTCCAGACTTAAAAGATTTCGATCTGCTGGTCGTGATGGGCGGCCCGATGGACGTCTGGCAGGAGGACGTTTATCCCTGGCTCGGGCCGGAGAAGGCTGCAATCCGCTATTGGGTGAAAGAGCTCGGTCGTCCTTTCCTTGGAATATGTCTGGGACATCAATTGCTAGCGGCTGCGCTTGGCGGCGCGGTTGGGCTGATGAATCAGCAGGAAATCGGTCTCAGCGAGGTCGCATTGACGAAGGCGGGCCAGCAAGATCCGCTGTTTGCCGGTTTTGCCGCTCGCGTGGAAACGTTTCAATGGCACGGCGCGGAAGTATCGCGGCTGCCGGATGGCGCCGCGATTCTGGCGACGAATTCGTCATGTCGCGTCCAAGCGTTCCGCTGCGGTGCGCATGCCTACGGGCTGCAATATCATGTTGAGATCACCGCTTCGACGATCGCGGAGTGGAGCGATATTCCCGAATACCGTGCCGGGCTTGAGCGCACACTCGGCCCCGATGCGACGAGGCGGCTGGACGAGGCGGTGACACCGCGGCTGCCGTCGTTCGAAGCCAGCGCGCGCCGCCTAAACGATAACATCGCCGCCATCCTGGCGGAGGCGCGATCGGCCAGGTCTTTGAGAGACAAACGATTGTCCGTGTGAGTCGGTAATCGGGAAGAATTTACACAAAATTTGAATGTGACTCAGGTGACAGACTATTCCATTGCCGATAATGTCCAGTCTTGCTGGTGGGGGATGAGGGCACGATGGA
>CATPBC010000369.1 GCA_955652195.1 uncultured Xanthobacteraceae bacterium
GCGTAAAAAACGCACGCGGCCGGAACCTCGGCAGTACGCCGTTGCAGACTTGGAACGCGCACGAGACCGGGTGGCGGCAGCGGAGCGCCGAATTGACAACGAGCGCCCGAATATTTCTAACCGAGGACGCGCGGGGCTGAAACGGGCGCAGCGCGAATTGTGCACCATCGAGGCGCAGCTACGCTTGCGCGGTCTCCTTGAGTTGTGAAGCCGTCACAGACCACAGTGCTGAGTCGTGCTATCGTTCGCAACGATCCAGCACGCGTGACCCCCAATGGAAAGTCCGATGGCGATCGACATTGCCGTTTGAGAAGACGAAAATAAAACGGCTCTTCAAACGGTTGTTTTTCCGCGAGGCGAGTAGATCGAGAGGTCTTGTTCGGAGATGATCTCGCAGGATGCGGGACAAAACAGCGCGCAAAGGGGGAAGGGTGGAATACGCTTTGGAAATGCGCGGGGTGTCACTGCGCTTTGGCGGCGTGCGTGCGCTTACCGATGTCAGTTTTGGCGTGAACGATGGCGAATTGTTCTCGACCATCGGCCCGAATGGCGCCGGCAAAACCTCGATCGTCAATTGCATCTCGGGCCGCTACCGGCCGACCGAAGGCCAATTGATCTATCGCGAAGAAGACATCACCGCGCTCAATCCCAATGCCCGCGCCTCGCTCGGCATCGGCCGCACCTTCCAGAACCTCGCGCTGTTCCATCATATGAGCGTGCTCGACAACATCATGGTCGGGCGGCATCACTTGCTGAAAAACAATTTCATCACGGGATCGTTGTACTGGCTGACCGGGGCGCGGCGTGAGGAGCTCGAGCATCGCCGTAAGGTCGAGGAGATCATCGACTTCCTCGACCTGCAGTCGGTACGTAACGCGACCGCCGGCACCCTTCCTTACGGCCTGCGCAAGCGCGTGGAACTCGCGCGCGCCGTGGCGCTGGAGCCGCGGCTGATCCTGCTCGATGAGCCGATGGCCGGCATGAATTTCGAGGAAAAGGAGGACATGGCGCGCTACATCGTCGACCTCAACGAAGAGTTCGGCATGACCGTCATGATGATCGAGCACGACATGAGCGTGGTGATGGATATTTCCCACCGCGTCATGGTGCTCGATTTCGGCCGCAAGATCGCCGAAGGCAATCCGGCCAAGGTGCTGGCCGATCCGCACGTCAAACGCGCCTATCTCGGGGAAGAGGACGAAGTGCTGGTCGATCCCGACGATGCCCCGACTCGGGCGGATAGCGCGGCATGATGGACTACGCCGAACGCGTCGGAGAGGCGGACACCTATCCAAAGCTGTTGCGGCTCAATGCCAAGGAACACGGCAACGAGATCGCGTTGCGCGAAAAGGACTTTGGGCTGTGGCGCCTGTTCACGTGGAATGATTACCAAAGCCGCGTGCACGATTTCGCGCTCGGCTTGGTGGAGCTCGGGCTAACTCGGGGCGACGTTATCGGCGTTATCGGCGACAACCGGCCGGACTGGGTATCGGCCGAGATCGCAACCCACGCCATCGGCGGGATGAGTCTTGGCCTCTATCGCGACGTGCTGGACGAGGAGGCGGCTTATCTCCTCAACTATGGCGAAGCCAAGCTGGTTTTCGCCGAGAACGAAGAGCAGGTCGACAAGTTGCTCACGCTTGCCGATCGCGTACCCGCGCTCAAGCACATCGTCTATTCCGATCCGCGCGGGATGCGGAAATACGACGATCCTCGGCTGAGGGAAGCCGACAAGCTTGCCGCGCTGGGGCGCGAGCGCGCTGCGCGAGAGCCCGGCCTCTATGACAAACTGGTTGATGCCACCAAGGGCGAGGACACCGCGATCCTCTGCACCACTTCGGGCACGACGGCCAATCCGAAGCTCGCGATGCTCACTCCCGGCCGCGTGCTCAAACATTGCGCGACCTATCTCGCTTTCGACCCGAAGGGTCCGGACGACGAATATGTCTCGGTTTTGCCGCTGCCCTGGATCATGGAACAAGTCTATGTGCTCGGCAAAGGGCTCCTATGCCGGATGAAGGTCAACTTCGTCGAACAGCCCGAGACGATGATGAACGATTTCCGTGAAATCGCGCCGACCTTTGTGCTGTTCGCGCCACGGGTTTGGGAATCGATTGCCGCGGATGTGCGCGCCGGCGTGATGGACGCTTCGCCGCTCAAACGGAGTCTCTATGAGCTCGGCATGAGGACCGGCCTGTCGGCACTCGCCAAGGGCAAGCATTCCATGATCGCGGAGGCGCTGCTGTTCCGCGCGTTGCGCGACCGCCTAGGGTTCACGCGCCTGCGCTCGGCTGCGACTGGCGGCGCGGCGCTCGGTCCGGATACTTTCAAATTCTTCCAGGCGATGGGCGTACCGCTGCGCACGCTCTACGGCCAAACCGAACTGCTCGGGGCCTATACACTCCATCCACCCGGCGAAGTCGATCCCGATACCACCGGCGTCGCAATGGCCACGGATATCGAAATCCGCGTCGACAATCCGGATATCCACGGTGTCGGCGAGATCGTGGTGCGCCACCCCAACATGTTCCTCGGCTACTACAAGAATCCCGAGGCTTCCGCCGCCGATATGAAGGATGGCTGGCTGCATTCGGGCGATGCCGGCTATTTCAACGATCATGGGCAGCTCGTCGTGATCGACCGCATCAAGGATCTTACGGAAACTTCGCGCGGCGAACGCTTCTCGCCACAACATATCGAGAACAAGCTGAAGTTCTCGCCCTACATCGCGGAAGCCGTGGTGCTCGGCGCCGGCCGCGACGCGCTCGCCTCGATGATCTGCATCCGCTATTCGATCATCTCGAAATGGGCGGAGAAGAACCGTATCTCGTTCACCACCTACACCGACCTCGCCTCGCGTCCCGAAGTGTATGCGCTGTTGCGCAAGGAGGTCGAAACCGTCAACGCCACGCTGCCGCTGGCGCAACGCATCTCGCGATTTCTTCTGCTCTACAAAGAGCTCGATGCTGACGATGGCGAATTGACCCGGACGCGAAAAGTCCGCCGCGGCGTCATCAACGAGAAATATGCCGACATCATCAACGCCATCTATCGCGGCGAGCGTAACATCCCGGTCGATACCGTGATCCGCTTCCAGAACGGCACCACCCAGCGCGTCCGCACGTCGCTGAGCGTGGTCGACCTCGGACGCGAGAATGCGACCGCGGAGGCTGCGGAATGAAGCATGCCATATCAACAGAGGGTTCGATCGTCATGCGCGGGCTTGGCCCGCGCATCCATCATCCTTCCAAAAAGAGTTCCTTCAAACGATGGATCGCCGGGTCAAGCCCAGCGATGACGAGTTGCAAACTGGGCGACCTCGCATGAACACCCAGTTCCTGATCCAGCTTCTTGTCAACGGCCTTGTGGTCGGCACGCTCTACGGTGTGGTCGCGATGTCGTTCGTGCTGATCTACAAGGCGACCCAGGTCGTCAACTTCGCGCAAGGCGAGCTGCTCCTGATCGGCGCCTGGGTGTGCTGGGCGCTGCTGTCCAAATACCGGGTGCCGTTCTGGGTCGGCATGCCGCTGACGCTGGTGTTCATGTTCATCTTGGGCATCGCGATCCAGGTCGTGATCCTGCGCCCGATGATCGGCGAGCCGATCATCTCGGTCATCATGGTCACCATCGGGCTGTCGACCGTGTTCCAGGCGGCGCTGAAATGGATGTTCGGCGTCAACCCGCAGCCGTTTCCGCGCGTGTTCGAAAGCCAGTCCGTGAGCCTGTTCGCGCTGCAAATCCAGACCGTCTATGTGATGAGCCTCGTCGTGTCGGTGGCGATGATGATCGGCATGGCCTGGTTCTTCCGCGCCTCGAAATACGGCCTCGCGATGCGCGCCACCGCTTTCGACCAGCAGGTAGCGCAGTCGCTCGGGATTTCCGTCAAAAGCATCTTCGCGGTGGCCTGGGCGATCTCAGCGACCGTTTCGGCAGTCGCCGGCGTCGTCGTGGCCGTCGTCAACGGCGTGTCGTCGGGGCTGTCAGCCTACGGCATCAAGGTGTTTCCGGCCGCAATCCTCGGCGGCCTCGATAGCGTGGGCGGCGCAGTGCTTGGCGGTATCATCATTGGGCTGCTGGAAAACATCGCGCAATATGTCGACAGCCAGTATCTGCACTGGGGCAATCTCTATGAGATCGCGCCGTTCTACGTACTGATCATCATCCTGATGATTAAACCCTACGGCCTGTTCGGCACCAAAGATATCGAGCGGATTTAATTTATGGCTGGTCCCTCGCTCATTCCATCCGGCGATTTCCGGACCAGCTATGCGGCAGACACCACGATCTTTCCAACCAGAACCAGCCGCAACGCTGCGATCGCCGGCGTCATACTGCTCTGCTTTGCGCCGCAGCTCTTCAGCGCTTACTGGCTGAGCATCTCGATCCAGATCGGGATTTTCGCGATTGCGGCGCTGGGGCTGAACATCCTCGTCGGCTTCACCGGACAGATTTCGATCGGCCACGCCGCATTCTTCCTGCTCGGTGCATTCACCTCTGCCTACATTTCGAACAATGCGCCGATCCCAGTATTCTTCGCCATACCGCTCGCGGGTGTGGTCTCGGCGCTGGTCGGGCTGATCTTCGGTGTGCCGGCGGCGCGATTGAAGGGACTTTACCTAGTCATCGCAACGCTGGCTGCGCAGTACATCCTGCTCGATTTCTTCTCCCGCGCTGAATGGTTTTCCGGCGGCTCGGTGCCTGCGAGCGCCAACCCGTTCTCGATCTTCGGTTACACCTTGCGCGGCGACCGGCAATATTTCTACGTGGTGCTAGCCTACCTGTTGATCAGCTATATCCTGGTGACCAATCTGCTGCGGACGCGCGACGGCCGCGCGCTGGTCGCGATCCGTGACCACTATCTCTCCGCCGAAATCATGGGCATCAACCTCACCAAATACCGCACGCTTGCGTTTGGGCTGGCGGCATTCTTCGCCGGCATCGCCGGCGCGCTCTACGCGCATTATCAATTGGTCGTATCCAACGAGGGTTTTGGCATCGAGCGCTCGATCCTGTTTCTGGCAATGATCATCATCGGCGGCACCGGTTCGATCATGGGCACGCTGATGGGAACCGCGTTCGTGGTGCTGCTGCCTGAATCGATGGAGTGGATCAGCGCAGGCCTGAAAGGCAGCGCCATCGACAGGGCGCTCTCGCTCAACAACAACATTACGTTTTTGCGCGAGATCGCGATCGGGCTGATAATCATCGCGTTTCTGATGTTCGAGCCGGACGGGCTCGCGCATCGCTGGCGGCAGATCAAGACTTACTGGAAGCTCTACCCGTTTTCGCATTGAGGTTGGAACGGGACTGGTTACAATCGGTATCAACGAATAACAGGAGGAAAATAGCTATGACGATGAAATCCCTTTTGAGCACGGTTTTGCTCGCGCTGCTGATCGGCAGTGCTTCTGCCGCCGCACAGGCCCAGATCGCAATCGGGCATCTTGCGGATTATTCCGGCGGCACATCCGATGTCGGCACACCCTACGGTCAGGCGGTCGCGGATACCTTTGCCTGGGTCAACAAGAACGGTGGCGTCGGCGGCAAGCAGCTCAACGTCGATACCAATGATTACGGCTATCAGGTGCCACGCGCGATTGCGCTCTACAAGAAATGGTCCGCTCCCGACACCAGGGTCGCGGCAATCATGGGCTGGGGCACCGCGGACACCGAGGCGCTGACCGGCTTCCTTGCCGAGGACAAGATCCCAGATATCTCCGCCTCCTATGCTGCGGCATTGAGCGATCCGGAAGGCACCAGCGGCAAGGCGAAGCCCGCGCCGTATAATTTCTTCTACGGCCCGACTTATTCCGACGCCATGCGCGCGATGCTGACCTGGGCGGCGGAGGACTGGAAGGCCAAGGGCAAGCCAGGCAAACCGAAATTCGTCCACATGGGCGCCAACCACCCTTATCCGAATGCGCCGAAGGCGGCCGGCGAAGCGATCGCTGCCGACCTCGGCTTCGAGGTGCTGCCGCCGCTGGTGTTCGCGCTCGCTCCCGGCGACTACAGCGCGCAATGCCTGAGCCTGAAGAGCTCCGGTGCTAACTACGCCTATCTCGGCAATACCGCAGCTTCCAATATCTCCGTGCTGAAGGCCTGCAAGGCGGCCGGTGTCGACGTACAGGTCCTAGGCAATGTCTGGGGCATGGACGAGAACGCCGCCAAGACCGCGGGCGATGCCGCCGACGGCGTGATCTTTCCGCTGCGCACCGGCGTGGCGTGGAACGGAAACGCACCCGGAATGAAGACGGTCATGGAAATCTCCAAGATGTCCGATCCGACCGGCAAGGTCTATCGCCCCGTGCATTACGTCGCGGCTGTCTGCAGCGCACTGTACTTGAAGGAAGCACTCGACTGGGCCGTCAAGAACGGCGGCGCGACCGGCGAGAACGTTGCGAAGGGCTTCTACCAAAAGAAGGACTGGGTGCCGGCCGGCATGGAAGGCGTCTGCAATCCCTCGACCTGGACCGAGAAGGACCATCGCGGCACACTGAAGGTCGATCTCTATCGTTCGAAGATCTTGGGCCCCACCGATGGCGACCTCAACGATTTGATGGCGAAGGGCACGATCAAGCTCGAGAAGGTCAAGACTGTGGAACTGCCGCGCAAGCCGGAATGGTTTGGGTGGTGAGGTAATCTCCGACGTCATGGCCGGGCGAAAGCGCGAAGCGCGCCTTCGCGCAGATATCCCGGCCCTCCACGTCCGACCTCTCGTTTGCCCAGACGAATTTGCAAATGACAAGGTCCCATGACCGAAGCCATCGAAGCAATCCGTTCTACCCCAGCAGTCACCAGCCCTGCCGCGCTTCTCAGCGTGCGCAACATAGAGGTGGTGTATGACGACGTCATTTTGGTGCTGCGGGGCTTAAGCCTCGAAGTTCCGAAAGGCGCGATCGTCGCACTGCTTGGCGCCAATGGTGCGGGCAAGTCGACGACGCTGAAGGCGATCTCCGGCTTGCTCAAGACCGAAGACGGCGAAGTGACGCGCGGCGAAATCATCTTCGAGGGCGAGCGCATCAACGGCATTGATCCTGAAAAGATCGTCCGCCGCGGCATCGTTCAGGTCATGGAGGGA
>CATPBC010000370.1 GCA_955652195.1 uncultured Xanthobacteraceae bacterium
GTGTCGATGGTCCACATATGCAAAGCGAGCCGCCCAAACTGCTCAGTCATCCATGACGCGCCCCCAATAATTTGAAAACCGGCTGTCTTGCACAATCAGTGCGAACGGTTAGGGTCAAAACTCATTATTTCCGCGAACCTGAAAGGACGCGGGCCTTTCGGCCGCTGGCGTCGTTGTTTGTCGCTCATGATCGTATAGATCACATCGCTCCTCACGCCTAGCCAGCGGCCGAAATGCCCAGCGTCGCGGCCGCGCAAATAATTAGTATTGACCCTCACACCGCAATAGTGCCGCTTTATGCCGTTAGATCAAGACAAGCGCCGCGCAAGCGGCTAAGCGCGCCGTCCCCGCGCTTGCTGGCTTATGTGTGCAGCCTTAATCTTGTTCCGTCATCAAATGTGCATGCGAAAACCATCCGAGCATGTTGAACGAAGCGACGATAAAATGCCCTAACGTGGTCACGATCGCAAGCGCCGCCGGCCTGTGCGTGTTGGCCCTGGCGATTGCCTCGGTACGCAGCGTGCACGCACAGTCGGCCGATCTGGTGCTGTGCGACCGCATTGCCGCCGATCCGAGCGATCCGGACAAGCCTGCCGACGTCAAAGGCGTTGCCGAAATTGCCCCGTCCGATATCGCCACGGCGATCAAATTCTGTCAGCGCGCATCAGGTAGCTCGCGCCGCGCGCTTTATCAGCTGGGCCGCGCCTATGCGGCTAATCGGCAAATGCCGGAGGCTGTCGGTGTTTATCGCAAAGCGGCCGAGAAGGGCAGCAGCGCGGCGATGGTTGAACTGGGCACGTTGCTCGCCAACCGATCGGGAGGACCAAAGGACGAAACGCAAGCGCGCGCTTTGTTTGCACGCGCGGCTCAGGCCGGCAATGCACGCGCCGCGGTGCGTTTGGCAGCGCTGCCGGGCAATGACAGCGCACCGTCCGATCCGGCCGCGGCGCGCGCTCTGCTTGCCAAAGCGGCGGAAACAAATTCGGCCGAAGCGCAATTTCAGCTTGCATTGATGATGGCCGATGGGGTCGGCGGCCCGAAGGATGACGCTGGCGCCCGTGCCATGTTTGAGAAGGCAGCGGTTCAGGGCCATGCCGCTGCGCTCGATTGGATGGGCAATTTCGCCGAAACCGGGCGCGGCGGACCGCAGGACCGCGACGCCGCCAAAAGCTATTACGAAAAAGCGGCCGCGCTGGGCAATGAGGACGCCAAGACCGCGCTTGAGCGGCTGAAATGCCCTCTCGTGCTTAAAGACAAACGCGGGCAAATCTTGACCCACCTTTGCTTCTAGTGCGGTGGATTAGAAGTTCCTACAGTTTAGTCGGAAGCTCTTATAGGAACTTCAAATCCAAAAACCGCACTAGGATTATATATTTGCTAGGGTCCCTTTGATTCCGAAGTTCGCATGAGAGCATGCCGACAAAGCGTGCGAACTTCGGAATCGGGACACTAGAAGCCTAGCCCGAACTCAAAGAGAGCTACCCGATGCCCTCTCGTCGCCAACTCCATCTCGGCGCCTTCATGCGGCCGGCCAGTATTCATACCGGTGCGTGGCGCTATCCCGGCGCCTGGCCGGACATGAATTTCAACTTTACGCACATCAAGGAATCCATTCAGAAACTTGAACGCGCAAAATTCGACGCGTTTTTCATGGCCGATCACATGGCCGTTCTGAACATGCCGATCGATGCACTCAAAAGAAGCCATACCGCGACTTCATTCGAGCCGTTCACACTACTCTCGGCCTTATCGCAGGTTACCGAACGCATCGGTCTGGTCGCCACCGGCTCGACCACATTCGACGCGCCTTATCATATCGCGCGGCGCTTTGCCTCGCTCGATCATATGAGCAATGGCCGTGCCGGCTGGAACATCGTGACGACCTCCAATCCCGACGCCGCGCTTAATTTCGGGCTCGACGATCACATGGAGCACAGCGAGCGCTACCGCCGCGCGCGCGAATTCTACGACGTGGTCACCGGCCTATGGGACAGTTGGGCGGACGATGCCTTCGTCCGCAACGTCGAGGAAGGGATATTTTTCGATCCGGCAAAAATGCATGTGCTCAATCACAAGGGCAAATATCTCTCGGTCCGCGGGCCGCTCAACATCGCCCGGCCGGTTCAGGGCTGGCCGGTAATCGTGCAGGCCGGCGCGTCGGAAGCGGGCCGGCAGCTCGCGGCCGAAACTGCGGAAGCGGTATTCACGGCACAGAGCGACATCGCCGTGGGGCGGCAATTCTACGCCGACGTCAAAGGCCGCATGGAAAAGCTCGGCCGCTCGCGCGAGCACATGAAAATTCTTCCCGCATGCTTTGTCGTGGTCGGCGATACGGTCGAGGAGGCGAAGGCCAAGCGCGCCAAGCTCGACAGCCTCGTCAATTACGCCAACGCAATCGCCTCGCTGTCGATTGCACTCGGTCACGACGCGTCAAAATTCAATCCCGACCGGCCGCTGCCGGACGACATTCCGGAGAGCAATGCCTCGAAGAGCGGAAGAGAGCGCGCCATCGCGCTCGGTCGGCGCGAAAACTTGACCGT
Source organism: uncultured Xanthobacteraceae bacterium (assembly GCA_955652195.1). Lineage (GTDB taxonomy): Bacteria > Pseudomonadota > Alphaproteobacteria > Rhizobiales > Xanthobacteraceae > BOG-931. Next base: position 2,541 of record CATPBC010000370.1, read on the forward strand.
GCGGCAGCTCGCGCAGCGGCTCGGCGGCTATTCCGGTCTGGCGATGGTCGGCACCGCGCAAAGCATCGCCGATGAAATGGAGGAGTGGCTCGAGACGGAAGCCTCCGACGGTTTTACCGTGATGTTCCCCTATTTACCTGGCGGCCTCGACGATTTCGTCGGGCGAGTGATTCCCGAACTGCAGCGGCGTGGCTTGTTCCGACACGACTATCAAGGGGCCACTTTGCGCGAGCATCTCCACTTGCCGCGGCCGAAGAATCGGTTCTTTGAGAACTGAGTCGGCATTTCAACCGCGCGCAATTTCGGACCCACGCAAGTCTCGCCGTTCCGGTCAGCCAAGTGGCATTTGGTTCCGCCCAACGCAAGAATTTGAGCAGGAACTTTCCGGCGCGCGCTCGCTTTTCTGATGTAGCGATTGAAGGATTGATTAGCGATGCGGAATTCAAAATGGACACCAAAACATATAGCGATAGGGGTAGTGCCAAGAAATTTCGCGACTACGCCGCCGAATGCCGTCGGATGGCGGCACAGAGCGCGTCGGAAAAAGATCGCATGGTGTTGATGGAGATTGCGCTGGCGTGGACCGTGTGTGCCGAGGAGGCGGAGCGCAAGACCAAGCGTGCAAGCTTTGGCATGAACGAATAGCACCGGACTAGTGTTGTCGATTCACGCCGAGGCAGCGATCGGGAGTGAATTGCGGTGAATTGCGGCGACTTTCGGCTGGCCGTAGAGTAGACCAGCCGGAGGAACTGCGGTGGCTGGTCAGGATGTGCGCGCGGCGCCGCTCGATCGATCCGAATCGATCGAGTCTGCGAGCCTCGATGAGTTGCGCGCGCTGCAATTGAAGCGACTCAAGCAGGCGATCAAAGGCGCTGCGCTGGTGCCGCAGTACCGCAAGAAATTTACCGCCGCCGGCGTGGTCCCTGAAGATTTCAAAAGCCTCAACGATCTCAAAGCGCTTCCGTTCACGACGAAAGAGGATTTTCGGCAGAATTATCCGTTCGGTATGTTCGCCGTGCCGATGAGCGATGTGGTTCGCATACATGCGTCAAGCGGCACGACCGGCAAGCCCACGGTGGTGGGTTACACCCGCGGCGATATCGAGCTGTGGTCGGCGCTGATGGCGCGGTCGATCCGCGCCGCCGGCGGCCGCCCCGGCGATAAGATGCATATCGCCTATGGCTACGGGCTGTTCACCGGCGGGCTCGGATTCCACTACGGCGCCGAATATTTCGGCTGCACGGTCATTCCGGTCAGCGGCGGATTTACCGAGCGGCAGGTTCAGCTCATCGTCGATTTCAAGCCGGACCTCATCGCCGTGACGCCGTCTTATCTGCTCGCGATTGCCGACGAATTCGATCGCCAGGGGATCGATGCACGCCAATCGTCGCTGCGCATTGCACTGTGCGGCGCCGAGCCGTGGACCGAAGCGATACGCGCCGAAATTGAGCGGCGGATGAACCTGCAAGCGCTCAACGTCTACGGATTATCGGAAGTCATCGGTCCGGGCGTGGCGCAGGAATATGGTGCGACCAAGGATGGATTGACGATTTGGGAGGATCATTTTTTTCCGGAAATTATCGATCCGGAAACTGGCGAAGTGCTGCCCGACGGTTCAGAGGGCGAACTGGTGCTCACCGCACTGACCAAGGAAGCGATGCCGGTCATTCGTTATCGCACTCGTGATCTTACGCGGCTGTTGCCCGGCAACGGACGCGCGATGCGACGCATGGAGCGCATCAAAGGCCGTAGCGATGACATGCTTATCATTCGGGGCGTCAACGTCTTTCCCAGCCAAATCGAGGCGGCGCTTGCCGGAGAAGAGGCATTGGCGCCGCATTATATTCTTGAGGTAACGCGCCCGGATCGTCTTGACGAACTCGAGGTGGTCGTCGAGACGAGAACGGCGCTTAGGCCCGATGCCGCAATGGTTTTAGCGGATCGCGCGGTGCATCTTATCAAGGCCCATGTTGGCGTGACGACCACAGTGCGTGCAGTCGCACCCGGAACTATCGAGCGGTCCCAGGGCAAGGCCAAACGCGTGATCGACAAGCGGCCGCGGACCTGATCGGGAGAACACGATGGCGCTTGCGGACCAAGATGCTCGCACCGAGGTGTCGGCTACGCTGGAGCGCGCCGGCCTGCCAGGCGATGTCGTCGCGGCGTGGTTCGACTGCGACGATGCGCTCACGGCCGATTATCGCCGGGATACTGATAAATTTTCGCGGCGCTGGCGGTTCGGCGCCGAACTTCTAGCTCGGCTGGCGCCAAAACCGACGCGTGCGGACGCGCAAGCGGCGGCAGCGACCACGATTGCGCAACGCGACCGCGCCGCGCGCGCGGCGTTTCTTGATCGTCACACCGAAGCGCTGTATCGGCAACTGACCGAGAATTTTTCGAAGTTCAAGCGGGTCGAGGACCTGGTTCGCGACGCGGCGGTGGCAGTGCCCGGACTTGTGCCGGACGACAAGCAACTGGCGCGTGAAAATGTCTTGCTGCAGAAAGACAAGGACGGTCTTGAGATCGATCAAGGCATTTTTCTTTCACGAGTCCTGGCGGACGCGACGTGCGGCATGCATTTGTGCCATGCCATGCTGTTGCCGCGGGCGGAAACGGCTGAACACAGCCTCAGGTTCCGCCAAAGCGCGAAACTCGAGTTTCCCGGCGCCACGCTCGAACGACGCGGCAAGGCAGCCGTCGTCACGATGCGCAATCCGCGTTTTCTCAACGCTGAAGATGAAACGACGCTCGACGGGCTTGAAATCGCCGTGGATGTCGCCACGCTCGATCCGGCAAGCGACATTGCCGTTCTCCGCGGCGATGTTGTCGAGCATACAAAATACCGCGGCCGCCGGCTGTTCTCGGCGGGCATCAATCTCACTCATCTATATCAGGGTAAAATTGCGTATCTCTGGTACATCAGGCGCGACATGGGCCTGGTCAACAAACTTTTTCGCGGCGTCGCACAGCGCGAAACCAATCCCGACGAGTTGGCCGGCGGAACTACAGAGAAGCCGTGGATTGGCGTGGTCGAGGGTTTTGCGATCGGCGGCGGCTGCCAGCTCCTGCTGGCGCTCGATTACGTGCTCGCCGCCACCGATGCCTATATGACGCTGCCTGCGCGCAAGGAAGGCATCATTCCAGGCGCGGCCAATTTGCGGCTGTGGCGCTTCACCGGCGATCGCATCGCGCGCCAGGCGATCCTCTATGGTCGCCGGATCGACTGCGACACGCCGGAAGGGCGTCTCATCTGTGATGAGATCGCGGCTTCGTCCGCAATCGATGACGCTTTAGAGCGCGTCGTGGATGGCTTCACGAGTTCCGGCGTCGTCAGCGCTGCCGGCAATCGGCGGGCGTTCCGGGTCGCGGAGGAACCGCTCGATATGTTTCGCCGCTACATGGCGGTTTATGCGCGCGAACAGGCCGCGTGTCATTTCAGCCCGGCGCTGATTGCGAATCTTGAGAGAAATTGGGACGCCCACAGACGCGCGTCTTAGCGTTCCGGAGCGATTGATTTACTGCGCCGCGAACGTTATCGCCTTGAAGCGATTCTTCTGTTCGTCGCTCAGGTTGCTTTCGAATTCGTTCAACGCGACTTGAATGGACAATATGGCGCGCCAGGTTGCATCGAGCCGGGACTCGATCGTTTCCAATCTAGCAACCGCCGACTGCGGCACCGAGCTTGGGCAATGCGCTTCCAGGTCACCGGCTGCCTTGCCGAACGCCTGCTGCAACTCGCCCAATGCTGGACGCTGCTGTTGGTTGGGCTGAACCGACTTATCGATCTGATCGATCGACCAGTCGATAGCGGTGGAGGAAGCGCCACATGAGCGCAGGCCGGTTTTACCGCTTTGTGAAGCGGTGGTAATCGCTTTTCCGGCACCGCCGCTAAACCGTGCCTCCTGTTCGCGGGTCAGCGATTGCTCGAAATCCTGCAGCGGCTGATGGATCATGTCGATCGCCATCGTAAGCACTTCGATTTGCGAGTCCATCAGTTGCAAGCGTGCAGTCGGCTGCTCCGGGATGTCGGTGGGGCAGGACTTGGAGAGATAGTCCGCTGCGGCTCCAATCGCACCGCCGAGCCGCTGCAAGCGTTCCATTTGTTGCGCGCTTGGTCCGATCTCGGCCCGTATCCGCTGTACGATCGCATTTGCGTCGATGGCTTGACGGCATTGGTCGGCGCTTTGATCCGCGGGAGCCGACGCGAATGCCGTTGAGAATATCGTCTCGTACCCGAACGGCCATGGCGAAGAAAAAGCGGGCCAGAAGACATTTTGGAAGATCGCCGGCAACGCCCGGCTAGGATAGAGCAAGGCCGATGTCACCTGTCGCTGTGCGGTTGGCTGACGTTCCGCGCCCTGCCGGCTTTCAGGACGGGCTGCCTCGTTGGCATTGCCGTGCATGTACAATGGACGATGGTGTTGATGTCGATGGCCGAACGGTAGGCCAAAATGAAGCGGCCCAATCCGCAAGCCGAACGCATCGGCTGGCGGAGAAGCGAAGAAAATGAACGCTAATACTGCAATTACGAAATAAGCGCCGCGACTTCGCATGATCCGGCACCCGCAAAAATAGACCAGACGACAACGCACACCGGACCTGAAAGTTCCGTTCGTCCGCTCGTGTCTCTCGGGCGTCCTCTTTCACCGATATTGGTCTAGCCCATTTTTGTCTGGGCCATTTCCATGGGCTCGCCTTGTCGCTTGTCGCCAAGGCGCAATAACGGGACGAGCACAAACGCAAAGGCGGTAAACGCGGCGGAAATCAAGACAAGCGGCGGCAATGCCCTGTCGAAAGCATGCGTGTATAGAAAGGATCCAATGTTGTCGGCGAGCGTGTTGGCAAGATTAATAATCGACATGAGCACCGCGAAGGAGAATCCCTCCGCGCGCGGCGGACAATAGTCGGCCGCAAGCGTCAAGGTGGCAACGGTCGTGAGCATCGCGGAAAATCCAGCGCAAAAGCTGATGATTGCCGCAGCGGTCTCGTTCCAGAACAAGAGATAGGCGAGCCCAGTCAGGGTGCCGAAAGCGATGCTTAAATTGAGAAGAGTTCTGAGCGTCAGAGTTTCAAAAAATCGCCGATAGAGGAGTGCGCCGAACACCCATCCCGCGGCTGCGATCGATCCCAGGATTCCGATATAGCCTTGCGAGAACCGCAGATCGTCCGTCATGTGATAGTACAGCGGCGTGCTTAATCCCGGGCTGAAATAGTAGAGAAAAATGAACGCGGCGACGATCCACAACTCCCGCCGATGGAACGCCATCAGCAAGCCGCGAAGTGTGTTCCGCATGCCCTTTAGATCTGCGCGGGTCTTTTTCTCGGGAACGAGAAAGAGGGTCCCGGCGATGACGGCAAGCGGCGCGATCGCGATAATGGCGGCGGCGGCATGCAATGCGTCGCTAGGGGCAAGATGCTGCACGAGCTGACCGCCAAGGATGGCAGCGATCATGGCGGCGATGTTGAACCAGAGCCATTGCTGGTTGACGAAAGTCCCGCTCTCTTTAAGCCGCTGCCCATTTTCGACCAGGACCGCCCCGCATAGCGTCGACGATATCGCCATCGCGTAAGCCGTGAGCATCAGCGCGACAACAAGGTCGCCCGGCGCGTTGATTTGCGTCACCCATACATAGCCGATGATTGCCGCAATATTGGCGATGATCAGATAGCTTTTCCGCCGGTACCCGAACAGCGGCACGAAATCGGATACGAGCCCGTAGAGCGGTTTGATGATCCACGGCAAGTTGAAGATGGTGACGAATGCCGTCACCTGCACCGGCGTCCAGCCGTGCACCTCTTTCAGATAATAGTTCAGCGGTTGCGAAATCAGTCCGACAATCTGCCCGAGGCCCTCGACGACATAGACCAGAGCAAAAAATATCAGCAGACGTCTTATCGTTTTCGCGTCGGAGTCCGGTGCTGTGCCGGTGGACGAAGGTGAGCGTTCGTTTGTGATCTCGCTCGGTGGCGCGTCCGTCATAACTGGATCGCTTTGCTACCGAGCCACGCGACCCGTTTCAGCCGCGACAGACTCAATACCGAGTTTCTCAACGATCGCCTCAACGATGTCTCGGGGATGCGGCACGATGGAAACGACAATCGGCCGTTCGTCTGGCTGTGGCTCCTCCAAGCTTTCGAACTGGCTATCGAGCAGCGCCGGGGGCATGAAGTGATCGGCGCGGGCGGCGGTGCGCCGTGCCACCACGTCGCGATCGCCTTTTAAGAAAACGAGGCGCACGTCGGGGCGGTTACCGATGAGGATATCACGGTAAGCCCGCTTGAGAGCCGAACAGGCAACAATCCCGTGGCCGCCGGCGCGTCGCGTCGCGTCGATCCACTCCGCGATCGCGTGCAGCCATGGCCAGCGATCCTCGTCGTTGAGCGGCTCGCCATGATGCATTTTTTCGATATTTGATTTTGGATGAAACCAGTCGGCGTCCTCATAAATCCAATGAAGCCGCTGCGCCAGCATGGCTGCGATGGTGCTTTTGCCGGAGCCGGACACTCCCATGACGACAAGGACGCTAATGTCGTTCGAAGTCGTCTCGGAATTCATTTCATCTCTCCGGCGCGGCAGCCTGGATCACAAGCCAGACAAGATCGCTGTGCGCATAGGCACGATGCGCCGGCAAATCTTCGCCGGCAAGCACACGTTTGAGAATCGGGCGTTTATCGGCGCTGTCGACCAGGAACAGCATTTCACGCGTAGAAGCCAGCGCCGGGAAAGTCAGCGTCACACGCGGCACGAATGGCTCCATTCCCGCTTTCGCAACGCCGAGAACCCAGCGGTCTTTTTCTTCAAGCGCGGGCGAGTGCGGAAATAGCGACGCCGTATGGCCATCGGGGCCGAGCCCCATCAGCACGAGATCAAACAGCGGTCGCGCCGGGTCGAGGCGGTCCGCACCGTAAAACTGCTTAAGCTTGTCTTCGTAAAGACGCGCTGCGCCTTCGGGATAATTCGAGTCGATCGCAATCGGATGGATGTTTTGCCGCGGCACGGGTACGTGGTCGAGAAACGCTCGCCGCGCCGCGCCTATATTGCTCAATGGATCGTTCTCCGGAACAAACCGATCATCCCCCATGAACCAGTGCACGCGATCCCACGGCACTTGTTCGCGCCAGGGGCGTTCCGCGAGCAAGCGGTACAGCCCGAGCGGGCTCGAACCGCCGGTCAGGCAGACCGCCGCCCGGTCGCCGCGAGTGACACGCGCGATCAGCCGCCGCGCTGCGGTCTCGGCCAATGCTGCGGCGTCGGTAACGACGACAATCTGCGGTTGGGCTTTAACATTCATGGCAAATTCAAGCGATTGGCCGCCAGCGGCGTCCGTCGCGCGCGAGCAGTTCGTCTGCTTCCTTAGGGCCATCGCTGCCGGCACGATAGCTCGCAAGGCGCTCGCCTTTTTCTTCGCGCCAGGCGTCAAGGAGCGGCTGCACGACGCGCCAGCCGGCTTCAATGCCGTCGGCGCGGGGATAAAGGATGGCATCGCCGACCATACAGTCATAGATCAAAGTTTCGTAGCCGGTGCTTGGCGCTGCTTCGAAATAATCTTCATACCTGAATGTCATGCTCACGCCGCCAATGGCGATCGAAGGCCCCGGAATTTTTGCGTTAAATTCGAGACCGATGCATTCGTTAGGCTGAATTCCGACGACCAGGAAGTTTTCGGCAAGCCGATCAACCGGCGTATCGCGAAACATGGCGATCGGGGCCTGCTTGAATTTTATTGCAACCTCGGTCTGCTTGCCGCGGAGCGCCTTGCCGGTCCGTAGATAAAACGGCACGTTGGCCCAGCGCCAATTATCGATCATCAGCCTGAGCGCCACATAGGTTTCGGTTGTGCTGTGCGGGTCGACGTCCTTGGTTTTGCGGTAGGCTTCGACGCGCTGGTTTTCGACAAAGCCATCGTCGTATTGCGCCCTTACCGAATTGCGCAAGGCCTCGTCGCGGTTCTGCAGCTGGACGGCCTCGAGCAATTGCGCTTTCTCCGCCCGCACGGAGTCGGCTGCGAAGCGTGACGGCGGCTCCATTGCGATGAGCGAAAGCAGCTGGATCAGATGGTTAGGCACCATATCGCGCAATGCGCCGGTGGCGTCGTAATAATTGCCGCGACGGCCGACGGTAAGCGATTCGGCCACGGTGATCTGCACATGATCGATGTGATCGCGATTCCAGATCGGCTCGAATAGGCCATTGGCAAAACGCAGCACCAAGATGTTCTGCACCGTCTCCTTGCCGAGGTAGTGGTCGATGCGGAAAATCTGATGCTCCTTGAGAACGCCAAGGAGCTTTTGATTAAGCGCATGGGCGCTGGCGAGATCGGTGCCGAACGGCTTTTCGATGATGACACGCCGCCACGCGCCGTTTTCCCGAGCCAAACCCGATTGGCCGAGATGACAACCAATCGGAGCGAACCCCGCCGGCGGTGTTGCCAGATAAAACAACCGATTGCCCTGTGTGGCACGCTCGCGTTCGACGCGGGTGAGCTCCCGTCCAATATTCGCGTAAGTGGATTCGTCGTCGGGGTCGCCTTGCACATAACCGACGCAGCCGAGCACCTGGTTGAGCACGTTTTGATCGATCGATCGGTTGGCGAATTGGGGGAGGCTCTTGGCGAGGTCCGCGCGAAACGCTTCGCTTGATGACGGACTGCGCGCAACTCCAATCAGTGCGAAGGCCTCCGGCAGCAACCGCGCGGCAGCGAGGTTGTAAAGCGCCGGCACGAGCAGCCGGTGAGTAAGATCGCCGGACGCGCCGAAAATGACCAGGCAACAGGGGTCGGCGGCGCGCCCGCTCGTAGCGCCGGTCTTAGAAGTCATGACGGCTTGGCCTTGCGGTTTTTTGGTTCGACATGCGCGCCGAACCCCTTGCGCATGGCGGATAGAATCTTTTCAGCGAAAGTATGATCGCGGCGTGAGCGGAAGCGCGTGTAGAGCGCAGCAGAAAGCACGTCGGCGGGAACGGCCTCCTCGATTGCGGCCATAATTGTCCAGCGGCCTTCGCCGGAATCCTCGACCACCCCTTCGAAGTCGGCAAGTTTCGGATCGGGCGCAAGCGCGCTTGCCGTCAAATCGAGCAGCCACGAGCTAATCACGCTGCCGCGCCGCCACACTTCGGCAACATCGGCGAGGTCGAACTCGAAACGCGCGTCCTCCGGCAAAGCTTGGCTGTTCGCATTCTTCAAAATGTCGAAACCTTCGGCGAAAGCCTGCATCAGCCCATATTCAATGCCGTTGTGGACCATTTTGACAAAATGTCCGGCGCCGTGCGGACCGGCGTGGATGTAGCCCAGTTCAGCGCGTGGATCGCGGCCATCCCGGCCGAGCGTGCGCGGCGCATTGCCGAGCCCGGGAGCGAGCGCCTTGAACAATGGATCGAGATGCGCGACGACTTCCTTGGCGCCGCCAATCATCATGCAATAGCCGCGCTCGAGTCCCCAGATACCGCCGCTGGTCCCGACATCGACATAATGTATGGCGCGCTCCTTCAGCTTTTTGGCGCGCCGAACATCGTCTTTCCAGAAAGTATTGCCGCCATCGATAATAATGTCGCCGGGTGCAAGCAGCTCGGCGAGCTGGTCGATCGTATCTTCGGTAATTTTGCCGGCCGGCAGCATGAGCCAAACCGCGCGCGGCGGCTCCAATTGTTTGACGAGCTTGTCGATGCCCGCGGCGCCCATCGCGCCGTCTTGGCGCAAGGTCGCAATCGCATTAGCGTCGTGGTCGTAGACCACCGCCTCATGACCGTTCTGAATCAAACGGCGCGTAATGTTGCCGCCCATGCGCCCGAGGCCGATCACGCCGATCTGCATGTAAATCTCCGGTCACGCCAGCGCGCGATCGAACGCCGTCTGCAGCGCCGCTAGGCCAGCCGCGATCTCGCCCTTGAGATGAACGCGCAGCGCGCGCCGGCCGCGCTCGAGTAGAACATCGAAGTCGCCCCGCGCTTGGGCATTCTTCACCACAGCGAAACTGGCGCGATGCCCAGGAATAGGCAGATCGTCGCCATCGTCGGCGGTGATTTGAAGAAAGACGCCGCTGTCCGGTCCGCCTTTGTAAGCCTGGCCGGTCGAATGCAGAAATCGCGGGCCGAATTCGAGGCAGGTTGCGACGCGGCGGCGATCGCGCAGCGCCAGCCGCAATTGCTGCAGCCTCAATGTGTTTTGTTCATTGCGCGCGAGATAGGCAAGCAGAGCAAAATAGTCGCCGCTTGCGACCCGGCCAAAATGCGCAGCAAGCCAGCTTCCAACCGTCTCAGCGGCGCCGGCTTTACGCAACTCGGCGGCATTCGCCTCATCGGTATAGACCGCGATGGAATTTTCCGAGCAGACCGGCGTTTCCTGCGGCAATTTACCAGACGCTTCGAAGGCACTCGTCAGCTCGCGCGTTTTTATTTTACTCGCTTCTACATCGGGCTGATCGAATGGATTGATGCCAAGCAGCGCTCCAGCGGTCGCGGTGGCAATTTCAAAGCGAAAAAACTCTTGGACGATATGCGCGGGCGAATTCTGCACGATGCGAATGACGGGGTGACCGGCAGTTTCGAGCCTCTTGAGCTTGTCCTCGTGATCGGGATCGTTTTCGCCTTTCAAGGCAAGGTCGATAAAGAGCCGGTCATCGGTGTAAACCTCGGCTCTGCCGAGCGGCTCGTCATCGATTGGGATCAGGCCTTTGCCGTGCTTGCCGGTCGATTCCGCGAATAATTGCTCAGCCCATGCGCCAAAACTCTTAAGCGTCGGCGAAGTCAGCATAGTGACTTTGTCACGGCCGCGCGCGGCGGCAGCGCCCAGCACAATGCCGAGCGCGATGCCCGGGTTATCTGCGGGTGGCACATCCGGTCCACACGAGCGGATCATGGTGCGGGACAATTCCACAAGCTCTGCAACATTGAGGCCGGCGATTGCCGCAGGCACGAGCCCAAACGGCGACAAGACGGAATATCGTCCACCGATTGTAGGGATGCCGTTGAAAATCCGGCGAAACTTCTGCTCTTTGGCACGCTGTTCCAGCGCCGACCCGGGATCGGTGATCGCAATGAACTGTCTACCTGCCTGATCCTTCCCGGCTTTCTCCGCAACCTTTGCAAAGAAATAGTCCTTGAGGATATTGGGTTCGGTTGTGCCGCCGGATTTACTGGAGACGATGAATAGTGTTCTGCCCAAATCCAGGTCTGCTTCGAGCGTCTTGATCTGCGCGGGCACCGTGGAATCAAGGATGCGCAGCCGGGGCCAGCCGCTTTGATGGCCAAACGTCGCCGCCAGCACTTCGGGGCCGAGGCTTGAGCCGCCCATTCCGAGAAGAACCGCGTCGTTAAAGCCGTCTTGCTTCACCTCATTGGCAAACGCGAGGTAGTCCCTGATCTGCGCATCCTCGACGCTGTCGAGCCAACCCAGCCAGCGGTCCTCGTCGGTATTGGTCCACAGCGATTTGTCACGCCGCCAAAGTTTCCGGACATCGCCGCGGGCGCGCCAGCCGTCAACTATCTCGTCGACGCGCTTCTTGAGTTGCTGATCGAGAACGAATTTCTGCTGGTCGATTTTTTCGCCAAGGATTTCGGTTCTCTTCTTCGCAACCGCACTGTGGAGCTTGTCGGCCGCATCGGAGAAAAGCCGAACGCCGTCTTGAGTGAGCTTCTCGGTAACTGCTTGCAGTGAAATGCCGGCTCGGCCTAGTTCACCAAGGAGGTGTTGTGCCTCGGCAACGTCTGCTTCGAGAGTTTCGCGAACTTTGCCATGGTCGCGAAACGCCTCAATCGTCGCGAGCGGCATCGTGCTCACCGTATCTGCGCCGATCAGTTCTTCGATGTAAAGGACGTCGCTGTAAGCCTTGTTCTTGGTGCCGGTTGAGGCCCACAACAGCCGCTGCGGCTTGGCGCCGTGTTCTGCGAGCGCATGCCAACGTTCTCCCGTGAACAGCCGCAGATAACGCTGATAGGCCAGCTTGGCGTTGGCGACGGCGATCTTTCCCTTCAGTGCCGCCAGGCGAGCCTTTTCATCCGGATCGTTGACGCGCGCGATCTTTTCGTCGAGCAATTTATCCACTTCAGTATCGATCCGGCTGACGAAGAAACTTGCTACGCTCGCCATGCGCACAATTTCGCCGCCCTTGGCAGCAAGCGCCTCGAGCCCGGACAAATAGGCCTCGACGACCTGTTCATAGACCTGCTGGGCAAACAACAGCGTGATATTGACGTTGATGCCCTCGGCGGTGAGGTCGTGAATGGCCGGCAGACCCTCGGACGTTGCCGGAACTTTGATCATCAAGTTCTGCCGATCAACCTCATGCCATAGGCGCTTTGCCTCGGCGATCGTTCCGTTCGTGTCCTTGGCGAGATAGGGGGATACTTCGATGCTGACAAAACCGTCGGCGCCCTGCGTGGCATCGAATACCGGACGCAGGACGTCGGTTGCGTTGCGAATATCTTCGACCGCAAGCGTTTCGAAAATTTGTCCCGGCGAATAGTCATGGCCTTGCAACATGCGCTTGATCGCGTCGTCATATTCGTCCGTCTGGCCAATGGCGTGCTCAAAAATAGAAGGGTTCGATGTGACGCCCCGCAGGCCGTCCTCATCGACCAGTTTTTTTAACCGGCCATCGGCGATGAAGCCGCGGGAGAGAAAATCAAGCCACATCGCTTGGCGATGATCTTGCAATGCTTTCAGCGGGTTCATAACGGACGCTTTCCTGCAATCTCACTTTTGGCAATCTGATCCTTGGCCGCCTGCAACACTTTATCGGCAACAAATCCGAACTTCCGCATCACGTCTGTCCCAGGCGCCGATTCTCCGAAACTGTGCATACCGATGATCACGCCGTCGGGACCTGCATAGCGGTCCCAGCCGATCACGGCGCCAGCCTCTACAGTGACCCGGGTCGTAATGCTTGGCGGCAGAACGTCATCGCAATAACGCCGATCCTGCTGCTCGAACAGCTCCCAACTTGGCATGCTGACCACGCGGGCGGCAATTCCCTCGCGCTTGAGCTGTTCGTAAGCGGTAACGCAAAGCTGCACTTCGCTGCCGCTGGCGATCAGGATCACTTTCGGTACGCTATTCTCGGCGCCGGCCAACACGTAAGCGCCGCGCGCCAGGCCATCCGCGGATGCGTAACGGCCGCGGTCGAAGGTCGGAAGCTTCTGCCGGCTGAGCACGAGGCATGCCGGCCGATCGGCCAGCTTCATGATGACCTTGTACGCTTCGCGCACCTCGTTGGCATCGGCAGGCCGCAACACGACGATATTAGGAATCGCGCGTAACGCCACCAATTGTTCGATCGGCTGATGCGTCGGTCCGTCTTCGCCCAGACCGATCGAGTCGTGGGTAAAGACGTGAAAAACCGGCAATTCCATCAACGCGGCAAGCCGGATCGATGGCCGCATATAGTCGCTGAAAGTGAGGAACGTCGCACCAAAGGCGCGCAGCTTCGAGAGCACCAGCCCATTCACGATGGCGCCCATGGCGTGTTCGCGCACGCCGAAATGCATGACGCGTCCACCGGGCGCGTTGGCCTCAAGCGCCTCCGCTCCGGAGAATGCGGTCTTGGTCGATGGCGCCAGATCGCCTGCGCCGCCGATAAGCCAGGGTACGGTTTTTGCAATCGCGTTGAGCACTTTGCCTGAAGCGTCGCGGGTCGCGAGACCCTTCTCGTCCGCGGGAAACGCCGGCAGTTCACCGTCCCAATTGTCCGGCAATTCGCCTTTCAACAAGATCTCGACTTCGCGGCCTGCTTGCGGATGCTGCTTTTGGTAAGCGGCGAAGCTATTCACCCACTCGTCACGTAAGGCCCGCCCGCGGCGGCCGATTCCATTCTGAAAGCATTCATAGACGCCATCGGGCACGAGAAACTGCGCATCTTCGGGCCAACCATACGAGCGTTTTGCCAGCCTGACCTCCTCTGCGCCAAGGGCATCGCTGTGGGCGGCCGCGGTATTCTGCTTATGCGGTGCGCCGTAGCCGATGATGCTGTCGACAATGATGAGGGTGGGTCGATCCTCGGTGCGACGAAATATTTCGACTGCGCGCGCAAAACCGATCGTGTCGTTGGCATCCTGCAGCCGCAGAACGTTCCAGTGATAAGCTTTGAATCGTGCGGCAACGTCCTCGCTCATCGCGAGATCGGTGTGACCCTCGATCGTCACGGTGTTGCTGTCGTAGATCCAGCATAGGTTCGCAAGCTGCAGATGCCCGGCAAGCGACGCCGCCTCGCTGGCGACGCCTTCCATCATGTCGCCATCGCTGCAGATCGTATAAACATCGAAATCGAAAAGGGTCGAATCCGGCAGGTTGTACCGCGCGCCGAGCCAGCGCGATGCGATCGCCATGCCGACGCTGTTGCCGCAACCCTGGCCGAGTGGACCGGTCGTGGTCTCGACGCCGCTGGTGCGGCCATATTCCGGATGACCCGGCGTGATGCTGTCGAGCTGGCGAAAATTCTTGATGTCGTCGAGACTGACCGCAGGCTCGGCTGTGATGCGATGCCCCTCGACACGGCGTACGCCTGCCAGATGAAGCAGGCCGTAAAGCAGCATGCAGGCGTGTCCTGCAGACAGGACAAAGCGGTCGCGGTTCGGCCACAGCGGATCGGACGGGTCATAACGAAGGAATTGCTGCCACAGCGTGTAAGCGACCGGAGCGAGCGCCATCGGCGTACCCGCGTGGCCCGACTGGGCTTTTTCCACCGCGTCGATAGCCAGTGTGCGGATCGTATCGATGCACTTTTTGTCGAGGTCGTGCCGGCTCGCCGCGCGGCGGGCGCTCTCTTGAGAAGCGGCTTCAGACCTCATGTCGCAGGCCCTTCGGAATATGCGGAATCGCCCCTTAGACCTTGATCCAATTCGATTGAATCGGATCAAGGTCGGGGCTCTTCGCTTGAGCGTGATCTTATCCGAAAACCGGAAGGCCACTTTTCGGGATCACGCTCTAAATAACGAGAACGATTGAGCGGTGTTGCTGTTCCCGGGCCCGGCCGGGTGGTTCTTTGGGTGGCTTGATCCTGCGACATTTCACGCGCCTTACGCTTGGGGACATTGGCGTATCGGACGTGACGAATGCGGCCATGGAATACAATGCGGGCGATCGGTTATGGCGGCGCGATTGGCCTCGCCACTGCTGCGATCAAATTATTCGGCCCGTGGAGCGAGCCGCATCCCGGTCTGGCGATCGCGAAAGAGCTGATCGGCGCGGCTTTCGCCTTTGCGCTGCTA
>CATPBC010000371.1 GCA_955652195.1 uncultured Xanthobacteraceae bacterium
GCAACAGGGTAACATGGGGGCCGGTCGATCGCACATTGCACGGCACTTTGCGTGGCACTTTAAACGGCACGCTTTGGCACTTTGCCCGCACTCTGATTGTCACTTTTCCCTGGCTTTTCCCTGGCTTTTCTCTGACTTTTCCCTGCTTGGCCCTATTCCCGGCGCTTGCCGCATGACAACGCCTGACGAGCAAAACAGCGCCAAATTCACAACCGAGTCCTTACACCCAAGCGGCCCGCCAAGCTGTCACAACCAAGCCGTCATAACCAAGGCGGCAGCCGGTCGAGCGCAATCAATTCATCGATCCTGGGCCGCGGCCGCACGAGTGCCCATTCCTGTTTACGAACAAACACTTCGGGCACGAGCGGCCGGCTATTATAGGTGCCCGACTGGGTCGCGCCATAGGCGCCAGCCGTCATCAGCGCGAGACAGTCGCCGGCTTGCGGCGCGGCGAGCTCGCGATCGAGCGCGAAGAAGTCACCTGATTCGCAGACCGGGCCGACCACATCCGCCACGATTCGCCGGCTGTCGGACGGCGGCTCGCGCACCGGGCGGATGTCGTGATGCGCGTCGTACAGCGTCGGCCGGATGAAGTCGTTCATGCCGGCATCGACGACGACGAAGGTCTTGGCGTCGCCGTGCTTCACGTACAGCACGCGCGTCACCAGGATGCCGGCATTGCCGACGATGAGCCGGCCTGGTTCAAGGATCAGCCGGCAGCCGAGATTCTTGGTCGCGCCTTTGACGATGGCGGCATAGGCGTTGGGGTCGGGCGGCGGCTCGTTGTCCTCGCGATAGGGAACGCCGAGCCCGCCGCCGACATCGACGTGCGAAATAGCGTGGCCGTCGGCGCGGAGCACGCCGACAAATTCAGCCAGCAAGGAGAATGCGTCGTGGAACGGTTGCAGGTCGATGATCTGGCTGCCGATATGCATGTCGACGCCGATGGCGCGCACGCCTTTGAGCTTGGCGGCACGGGCATAGACCTCGCGCGCCCGGCTGATCGGAATGCCGAATTTGTTCTCGCCCTTGCCGGTCGCGATCTTGGCATGCGTCTTCGCATCGACGTCCGGATTGACGCGGATCGAAATGTCGGCGCGCCGGCCGCTGGCGGTGGCGATCGACGAAAGCAGTTCGAGCTCGGGTTCGGATTCGACATTGACGCAAAGGATGTCGTGCTCGACCGCCAGCGCCAGTTCGTGCGCGGTCTTGCCGACGCCGGAGAACACGATTCGCTGCGGCGGAATGCCGGCGGCGCGCGCGCGCAACAATTCGCCTTCGGACACGACGTCAGCGCCGGCGCCAAGCCGCGCCAGTGTCGTCACCACGGCCTGATTGGAGTTTGCTTTGAGCGCATAGCAGACCAGCGCGTCGACATCGGCAAAGGCGCCGGCGAAGACGTGGTAATGCCGCTCGATGGTCGCGCTCGAATAGCAATAGAACGGCGTGCCGACGAGGTCGGCGAGTTCGGCGACATTGACCGCTTCGGCATGAAGCACGCCGTCACGATAAGCAAAGTGATGCATGACACGTATTAGCACTACTGCGTTTTTTTGAAATCCGGCGCCTGAATACCGTGCCCTCTCCCGCAAGGGGACAGGGCGCAAACTCGTGGCCGCCGCTAGCGCAGCAGCGGATCGAGAATGAAGGATCGTTTCTGCCCGGGCGTAGCGACTGGATTGCCCTGGATATCGAAGCCGCTTTTGGCCGCGGTGTCCTGCGGCGAGCCCGGCGCCGGGGAGCCGTCAGGCTGCGTGAGTTGCGCGCTCGGGACCGGCACAGCGGCGGGTCCGGGCGGCGGCTCGAGCGGTCCGGCGCGGCCGCAGGCGGAGAGCGCCAGAACGCATGTCAGTAACGTGCCGAGGGCTAGCCCACGCGCAATTCCGCTCATTCCCGCGCCAGCGGGAATCCTGTTCTGGGTCCCCGCCTTCGCGGGGACGAGCGGACGTGCCAATTCAATAAGGGTCAAACAAGCCCCCAGAGCTACCCAACCGAGGCTATCACAACGCAACGGCAGGGCGACATTGTGTCGGCCAAACCTTGCCGGAGCGTTAGGGTTTCTTGGCGGTTTCTTTGCCGGTTTTCTTGCCGAGCCGCTTGAGCCAGCGCTGCGCCTGCCGGCGTACGTTACTCGGCGCCGTTCCGCCATAGACCTTCCGGCTTTTGACCGAATTGGCCACCGAGAGCGCATCGAATACCGATTTCGTGATCCGCGGCTCGATCGCCTGCATGGTCTTGAGCGATAGCTTGTCGAGGGCGACGCCGGCTTCGGCGGCCTTGGCCACGATCCGGCCGGTAAGGTGATGCGCCTCGCGGAACGGCAGCTTGAGCGTGCGCACCAGCCAGTCCGCCAGATCAGTCGCGGTCGAATAGCCCTCGGCCGCCGCCGCAGCCATCCGCGCGGCATCGGGCTCCATGTCACCCACCATGCCGGTCATCGCGGTGAGCGAGAGCGCGAGCGCACCAATGGCGTCGATCGCACCCTCTTTGTCCTCCTGCAGGTCTTTTTGATAGGCGAGCGGCAGCGCCTTGATCACGACAAACAACCCCGTCAGCGCGCCGACGACGCGGCCGGTCTTGGCCCGCACAAGCTCCGCCGCGTCCGGGTTACGCTTCTGCGGCATCATCGACGAGCCGGTGGTGAACTTGTCGGACAGCCGGATGAGTCCGGTGAGCGGCGACGACCAGATCACGATTTCTTCGGCGAGCCGCGACAGATGCACCGCAGTGATGGCGCAGGCCGACAGCGTTTCGAGCACGAAATCGCGGTCGGCGACAGCGTCGAGCGAGTTCGCCGTTGGCCGGGCAAAACCGAGCGCCTTTGCGGTCATGGCGCGGTCGATCGGAAACGAAGTGCCGGCCAGCGCGCCGGAGCCGAGCGGGCATTCATTGAGCCGCGCCCGCGCATTGGCAAACCGGCCGCGGTCGCGCGCCGCCATCTCCACATAGGCAAGCAGGTGATGCCCGAACGTGACCGGCTGCGCCGGCTGCAGATGGGTCAAGCCCGGCATCACGGTTGCGGCATGGTCGAGCGCCTTGCGCGCCAACGCGCGCTGAAAGGCGGCAAGCGCGCCGTCGATTTCGTCAATGGCGTCGCGCAGCCAGAGCCGGAAATCGGTCGCCACCTGATCGTTGCGCGAACGCGCGGTGTGCAGCCGACCTGCCGCCGGCCCGATCAATTCGGCGAGCCGACTCTCAACATTCATGTGAATGTCCTCGAGCGCGCGCTTGAAGGCGAACTTGCCGGACTCGATTTCTGACAGGATCGTGTCTAGACCGTGAGCGATGCGCTTTGCATCTTGCGCTGCGATGATGCCCTTTTTAGCAAGCATCGCCGCATGCGCCTTGCTGGCGGCGATATCCTGACGATAAAGCTGCCTGTCGAAATCGATGGAAGCGTTGATGTCCTCCATGATCGGATCGGGGCCCGAACCGAAGCGTCCGCCCCACATTGTGTTGCTCATGACCAAATGCTCATGACGCCTATGCCCAATCCCGACGAGACCCGGCGGCCCGCGTCCTATTTGCAGAAAATCGGCCGGTTGCGCCTGCTTTCGGCGGTCGCGGCGCTCGCGATCCTGATCGTCCTGGCGGGGGTATACGGGATTGCCCATCGGCGAAGCAATCCGGCCGATGCCGCCTGTCAAGCCGCGGTTAATACCGCCAAGCGGATCGCGCCCTTGGTGCGCGGTGAAGTTGCCGCATTCACCCCGGCGCACATACCACTGCGCGTGCCCGATCTCGCCTTCAAGGACGCCAAAGGCCGCGATGTGGCGCTCGCCGACTGGCGCGGCCGCACGGTTCTTCTCAATCTTTGGGCGACTTGGTGCGTGCCGTGCCGCCGCGAAATGCCGGCGCTCGATGCCTTGCAGGCGCTCCTTGGCGGCGCGGACTTCCAGGTCGTCGCCGTGAATATCGACACCCGCGACCCGCAAAAGCCGCTCGCTTTCCTCAAAGATGTCGGCATCACGCACCTCGCCTATTTTTCCGATCCAAGCGCGCGGGTGTTCGAGGATCTCAAAACTGCCGGCAAGGCGTTTGGCATGCCGACCACGATCATCGTCGATCCGTCCGGCTGTGAGATCGGCAATATGGCAGGACCCGCCGAATGGGCGAGCGACGACGGCGTACGGCTCGTCGGCGCGGCGATCAGGAAACCGGGCTGATCGCGACCGACCGTCGCAAACAGCGGCGGGTAGTTCCACGCAATCCGAACTACCAATCGACTTGACTCTCCCGCGCTTGCCTCTATACTTAACCACATGGTAAAGTTTTATACCATGCCGCTCGATCGCACCTTCGCCGCTTTGTCGGACGCGACCCGCCGCGCGCTGGTGATGCGGCTTGCGCAAGAGCCCGGCCTTTCGGTCAGCGAACTCGCCGCGCCGTTTGAAATGTCGCTGCCGGCCATCATGAAGCATCTCGACGTGCTGTCCGATGCCGGCTTGCTGCAGCGAACTAAAACCGGGCGCACCGTCGCCTGCCGGCTTGAGGCCGAGCCGATGCGCGACGCGTTTGAATGGCTCAATCGTTACGAAAAATTCTGGTCCGACCGGCTTTCGAACCTTGCCACCTACCTGGAGGAAGAATCATGGCAGTCCAAACAGCGACGAAACCGAGCCTCACCCTCAAGCGCCGGCTTAAAGCGCCGCCGGCCAAAGTCTTCGCGGCCTGGACCGATCCGGACAAAGTAAAACGCTGGATGGGCCCCGGCGACGTCAAAGTGCTCAAGGTCGAGTGCGAGCCGCGCGCCGGCGGACGCTTTCGCTGGCTGATGCAGAGTGCCGCGGGCGAAGAGCACGATGTAAGCGGCGTCTATCGCGAATTCGTGCCCAACCAAAAACTCGTCTTTACCTGGGCCTGGAAAAGCACACCGGAACGCGAATCCCTGGTGACGGTCGAGATCAAGCCGGATGGCGACGGCTCGCTGCTGACGCTCACGCACGCGCAATTCTTCGACGAGGAAGCGCGCGATCGTCATCAAAGCGGCTGGACTGGCGCGCTCGATAAGCTCGAGAAATTCGTCGCGTGAATCGCTGCGTTGGATCGGCCGCAGGCGGCATTCGCCGTTCTGTTACAAGCGACGGCTAAGCTTTCGCGGCCGAGCCCTCCGCCATTCGCTCGCCATATCGATGGCGGACATAAAGCAAAGTTTGCAAGTAAGGAGTTGCCATGGCTGGATCGCACGGAAAGTTTTACTGGAACGAGCTGATGGCGCGCGACGTCGGCAAGGCCAAGAAATTCTATGCCGACACGCTGGGCTGGAGCTTCGAGGCGATGCCGATGCCAGGTGGCGGCACCTATTGGATCGCCAAGATGAGCGGCGAACCGGTCGGCGGCATTTTCGATATCAGCGGCGCGGATTATGCCGGCGTGCCCGAGGGCTGGATGCCTTACATCGCCGTGGATGATGTCGATGCCCGCGTCAAGAAAGCCGTCGCCGCCGGCGCTAAGGTCATGAAGCCGGCCTTCGACGTTCCGAATGTCGGCCGCATTGTCATTCTGCAAGAACCCGGCGGCGCCGGGATCGGCTGGATGACGCCTGCCGATTGATGGCGGATTCGCCGCTTTATTCAGCGAGCCGAAAGGAAATTCATGCCAGTAGCCGTTACAGCCCTTTACACCTCGGTCTTGGCGCTTTTGATCCTCGCGCTCGCCATCAATGTGACGAGACATCGCGCAAAACTGAAGGTTGGGCTTGGCGACGGCGGCAATCCGCAAATGCTGCGGATGATACGCCTGCACGCCAATGCCATCGAATATGCGCCGATCGGCTTGTTGTTGATGGGCGTCTACGAGCTCGACGGTGGCCCGCGGCTCGCATTGCACATTGCCGGCATCGCACTCGTCGTCGGCCGCGTGCTGCATAGCTGGGGAATGTGGAGCACGGAAACTCCGACTTTCGGCCGTGTTGCCGGACAAAGTTTGACATGGCTTACGATTGCGATCCTGGCACTCCTGAATTTGTGGCAGGTCGCATGAGTAATTTCGTAGCCCGGATGGAGCGAAGCGCAATCTGGGCATTCCCCGCAAAGTCGTGGTCGTTCCGGCATTTCGCTCCGCTCCACGCGGGCTACCGGTAAGAGGAGGCGCATCATGGAACCGCACAAGGTCGTTTCCCATGACGAATGGATCGCCGCGCGCAAGGCTTATCTCACCGAGGAGAAGGCCTTTACCCGCGCCCGCGATGAACTGAGCCGCAAGCGCCGCGCATTGCCGTGGGAGAGAGTCGAGAAGAACTACATGTTCGACACGCCTGACGGCAAGCAATCGCTTGCCGATCTGTTCGCCGGCAAAGGTCAACTGATTATCTATCACTTCATGCTTGGCCCCGACTGGGAAGCCGGATGCCCGAGCTGTTCATTCCTTGCCGATCATTTCGACGGCGCGGCCATTCATCTCGCACAGCGCGACGTGTCGTTCGTCGTCGTCTCGCGGGCGCCGCTGCCGCAGATCGAAGCGTTTAAGCGCCGCATGGGCTGGCGCTTCAAATGGGTGTCGTCGTTCGGCAGCGATTTCAACCACGACTATCAAGTCTCGATGACGCCGCAAGAGAAGGCTAGCGGCAAGGTGATGTACAACTATGAGATCATCGAAAGCTTCCCGAGCGAGGAGCGGCCGGGCGCCAGCGTGTTTTACAAGAACGCCGCCGGCCAAGTGTTTCACACCTATTCAACCTATGGCCGCGGTCTCGACATGTTGATCGGCGCCTATCATTTCCTCGACCTCGCGCCCAAGGGCCGCGACGAGGACGCCCTGCAATGGTCGATGGCCTGGGTTCGCCACCACGATCGCTACGACGGCGCGGCAATCGATCCAAAGGCGTCATACCAGCAGCCGAAGGCTGCCGATTCGTGATGCGCATAGTGAGAGACCGACCAAAGTTCGTCGGTTTCTAGCCCCGTTGCTTGTCCGCTGTTCTCTACCCGCTGTGATCCGTTGTCCAAAACAAGGAGTTGATCATGAAACTGTATGGCTTCCCGCCTTCACCGAATACCTGGCAGATTCGCGCGCTCGCCGATTATCTCGGCGTGCCTCTGGAATTCGACCTGGTCGATCTCACCAAAGGCGGCTCGCGCACGCCGGCCTTTCTCGCCATCAACCCGACCGGACGCACGCCGGCTTTGGTCGACGGCGATTTCAAGCTCTGGGAAACACTTGCGATCATGCAATATGTCGCGAGCAAAAAACCGAATGCGCTGTGGCCGAACGATGCCCGGATCCGCGCTGACATCACGCGCTGGCAGAGCTGGAATCTGGCGCACTGGAATCGTGACGTATGGTCGGCGGTGCTGTCGGAACGGCTCGTTAAGAAAATTCTCAATCTCGGGCCGCCCGACGAGGCCGTTATCGCTAAAGGTGTCGCCGCCTATGAGAAAGAAGCGGCTATGCTCGATGCACATTTGGCGAAACAAAAATACCTTGTCGGCAATACGCTCACGATCGCCGACTTTGCTGTCGCTGCGCCTTTGTTCTACGCCAAGGAAGCGGAGCTGCCGATCGAGCCCTACCCGCATATGCGCGGCTGGTTCGAGCGCATTGCGGCGCTGCCATGCTGGGGCGTTACCGCGCCGCAACGGGCGGCAGCCTGACCAGGAATCAGGGATCAGAAATTCAGGGATCAGATTATTTCTGATCCCTGATACCTGATCCCTGACTATCTGGTCGGTACCGGCTTGTCGCCGCGATAATCGTAGAAGCCGCGCTGCGTCTTGCGGCCGAGCCAGCCGGCCTCGACGTATTTCACCAAAAGCGGGCAAGGCCGGTATTTCGAATCCGCCAAGCCCTCGTGCAGCACCTGCATCACTGAGAGGCAGGTGTCGAGACCGATGAAATCGGCGAGCTCCAGCGGACCCATCGGATGATGGGCGCCGAGCCGCATCGCGGTGTCAATCGCTTCGACATTGCCGACGCCTTCGTAGAGCGTGTAGATCGCCTCATTGATCATCGGCAGCAGAATGCGGTTGACGATGAAGGCGGGGAAATCCTCGGCCACCGCGATCTGTTTGCCGAGCTTGGCGATGAACTGCTTGGTGGCTTCGAACGTCACGTCGTCGGTGGCGATGCCGCGGATCACCTCGACCAGCTCCATCAGCGGCACCGGATTCATGAAATGAATGCCGATGAATTTTTCCGGCCGGTCGGTCCCGGCGGCAAGCCGCGTGATCGAGATTGAAGATGTATTGGTGCTAACAATGGTCTCCGGCTTGAGCGCCGGGCACAGCGCCGCAAAAATTTTACGCTTGACGTCTTCCTGTTCAGTCGCCGATTCGATCACGAGATCGCAGTCGACGAGTTCGTCGAGCGTCTTGGCCGGCGAAATGCGTTTGATCGCCGCCTGGCGCTGTTCGTCGCTGATGCGCTCACGGCTGACCTGCCGCGCCAAATTGCCGCTGATAGTCGCCAATCCTTCGGTGATCCGGTCGGCGGCGATGTCGTTCAATAGAACGTGGAAACCCGACAGCGCGCAAACATGGGCGATGCCATTGCCCATCTGGCCGGCGCCGATGACGCCGACCTTACGAAATGGCGGAGCCGGATCGACCGCCTCTCCGCCGCGCGCGGGCTGCGCGCGCGGGCCGGTTCGATCTTTGGGGCGTTCCTTAACCTCGACCATTTCGATTCACCTTACACGCGACTTTACGACGATCTCGGCCGGTACGCTAGATTCCGTCAGTGCTTAACCTTGTCGAGC
Source organism: uncultured Xanthobacteraceae bacterium (assembly GCA_955652195.1). Lineage (GTDB taxonomy): Bacteria > Pseudomonadota > Alphaproteobacteria > Rhizobiales > Xanthobacteraceae > BOG-931. The sequence goes on from CATPBC010000371.1 coordinate 8,696, forward strand.
TCCGCCGCAAGCTCCGGCAGCGCCTGATAAAGATCGGCCACTAGGCCGTAATCGGCGACCTGAAAGATCGGCGCTTCCTCGTCTTTGTTGATCGCCACGATCACTTTCGAGTCCTTCATGCCGGCAAGGTGTTGAATGGCGCCGGAAATGCCGACCGCGATATAGAGGTCCGGCGCCACCACCTTGCCGGTTTGCCCGACCTGCCAATCGTTCGGCGCATAGCCGGCGTCGACCGCAGCGCGCGATGCGCCAATTGCCGCGCCGAGTTTATCCGCCACCGGTTCGATATATTTGGTGAAGTTTTCCCGGTTTTGCATGGCCCGGCCGCCGGAAATGATGATCTTGGCCGACGTTAGCTCCGGACGCTCGGACTTTGAGAGTTCCTCACCGACGAAACCGGAGAGACCCGGATCCGCTACTGCGCCGACCGGCTCGATTGGGGCCGATCCCCCTGCCCCGGTCGCTTGGAAGGCGGCCGTACGCACCGTGATCACCCGCTTCTTTTCCGGCGAACGCACCGTCTGCACGGCATTGCCGGCATAGATCGGGCGCTCGAAGGTGTCGGGCGCCACCACTTTGATGACGTCGGAAATCTGCATGACGTCGAGCAGGGCCGCGACACGCGGCATGATGTTCTTGCCGGTGGTCGTCGCCGGCGCCATCAGCGTGTCGTAAGGTTCGGCGAGCGCGACCATCAGCGCCGCCGTCGGCTCGGCCAGCATGTGCTGGTAAGCGGGAGCGTCGGCGAGCAGTACTTTGCCGACGCCGTTGAGCTTGGCGGCCGCCTCAGCGACCGGCTTGCAGTTTTGTCCGGCGACCAGAATGTGCACTTCGCCGCCGAGCTGTTTGGCCGCGGTCAGCGCTTTGTTGGTCGCGTCTTTGAGCGAGGCGTTGTCATGTTCGGCGAGGAGAAGCGTGGGCATTACAGCTTCCAGTAATTGAATCGGTTTTCAATACCCGCTCGTCCCCGCGAAGGCGGGGACCCAGTCACTGGATTCGCGCTTGCGCGGGAATGAACGAAGAGAAAGCTGCACAAACTCGACATCAAACCGCCCCTGCCTCTTTGAGCTTCTCGACCAGTTCGGTGACGCTCTTGACCTTCACGCCGGCCTTGCGCACCGGCGGCTCGGCGGTCTTGATCACTTCAAGCCGCGGCTTGATATCGACGCCGTAGTCGGCGGCGGTCTTTTCCTCGATCGGTTTCTTCTTCGCCTTCATGATATTGGGCAAGGATGCGTAGCGCGGCTCGTTGAGCCGCAGATCGGTGGTGACGATCGCCGGTGTTTTCAGCTTCACCGTCTGCAAGCCGCCATCGACCTCGCGCGTGACCGTGACCGCATCGCCGTCAAGCGTCACCTTGGAAGCGAAGGTGCCCTGCGGCCAGCCGAGCAGCGCAGCCAGCATTTGTCCGGTCTGATTGCAGTCGTCGTCGATCGCCTGTTTGCCCATGATGATCAAACCAGGCTTCTCCGCTTCGGCAATAGCTTTAAGGATTTTAGCTACCGCGAGGGGCTCCACGGCGCCGTCCGTTTTCACCAGGATGCCGCGGTCGGCGCCCATGGCGAGCGCGGTGCGGATCGTTTCAGCCGCCTGCGCCGCGCCGATCGAGGCGCAGACGATCTCAGTCGCCTTGCCGGCCTCCTTGAGCCGGATCGCCTCCTCGACGGCGATTTCGTCGAACGGGTTCATCGACATTTTGACGTTACCGAGCTCGACGCCGGAGCCGTCCCGCTTCACGCGGATTTTCACGTCCTTGTCGATCGCCCGCTTCACAGGCACCAGAATTTTCATGCGGACGACTGCTGCTGTTGTTTGCTTATGTGCTGGCGCGACTAAGGATTTGCGCGCTGCTGCGGTGCGGCAAACTACCGGCCCTCCCCCTCCCGGTCAACGATTCTCGCCGGGCTTCCAGAGCACGTCGCCCGCGCCCTTGTTATTGGTGTAACGGCTGGCGACGAAAAGGTAATCGGACAGGCGATTGAGGTATTTCAGCACTTCGGGCGTGACGCTCTCCCCAGCCTTGTCCTTAAGCTCGGCAGTGAGCCGCTCGGCCCGCCGGCAGATGGTGCGCGCGACGTGCAGATAGGCCGCCGCGGCGCCGCCGCCGGGCAGCACGAATGAGCGCAGCGGCGCCAAGTCGGCATTGAGCCGATCGATCTCGGCTTCGAGCCAAACCACCTGATTATCGGTGACTGTCAACCGCGCGCCGCCAGGTCCTTTGCCCCGTCCCGGCGTGCAAAGGTCGGCGCCGAGATCGAACAGATCGTTCTGGATTCGCGCCAGCGCTCCGTCGAGCGCCGGATCGCTCGCCGCGTGCAGCCGTGCGACCCCGATCGCCGCATTGACCTCGTCGACCGTGCCATAGGCGGCGATACGCAGATCGTATTTTTTGCGCCGCTCGCCGGTCCCGAGCGCGGTGGTGCCGTCGTCGCCGGTGCGCGTATAGATTTTGTTGAGGACGACCATCGCGGGTGAATGGTTATCTGGCCATGATCCAGAGCGTGAACATGATAACGACGATGGCGACGAATTGCAGCAACACGCGCAGCCGCATCAATTGCTGCGATTTATTGGGTGAGCCGCCCCGCATCATGTTGATGAGGCCGAGCAGCAACACGACCGCGACAGCGCCGATGGCGATCGGAACCCCGACATGGGACATGAAATCGGCCATGGGCGTTATATGTAGCTGGCCTTGAGGGGGAGCGAAACCCGGATTACTTGCTTCCGTCACCCTGAGGTGCGAGCCAACGGGTCCGGCCCGAAGTGGCCGGCCCGATGACAAGCTCCGCGAGCCTCGAAGGGCGACGGCCCGAGCGCTTGGGCCGTATCCTTCGAGGGCCGCTTCGCGGCCACCTCAGGATGACGGTAAGGATCTAGGAGAAACCGTCCGCGATGATCGTCGATTTCCAGCACCATTTCACACCGCGCGAACTCATCAAGGAAGATCCCGGCGACCGGCTCGTGCTGCACTACGATGCGCTCGGCGCGCCGAGTTACACGGTGCATTCGCTGCTCTACGATCTGGACGAGCACGTGCGCATGATGGACCTGGCCGGCATCGACGCGGCCTGGCTCACCAGCGCCGCGGGC
>CATPBC010000372.1 GCA_955652195.1 uncultured Xanthobacteraceae bacterium
GCTTTATACGCGCCTCGTCAACCAGGACCTCGCGCAGTTTCTGTTCGGCCCCTATTCGTCGGGGCTGACCGCGCCGGCGGCCGTGATCAGCGAGCAGTACGGCAAGATCATGGTCATCAGCGGCGGCGCCGAGGAGAAGCCGTTCCAGCTCGGCAACAAATATCTGTTCATGGTGATCACTTCGGCCACCCATTACCTGTCCGGCGCGGTCGAGGCGCTCAAATCGAAAAATCCGCATGCCAAGATCGCGATCGTCTATTCCGACGATCCGTTCTCCAAGACCGTGCTGAACGCCGCCAAGCAGCAGGCTGAGGCCGCCGGGCTGCAAGTGGTGATGGATGAATCCTACGCGCCGTCGACCACCGATTTCGGTCCGATCGTCAACAAGATCATCTCGTCAAACGCCGACGCGTTTTTGGGCGGCGGTCACTACTCCGACGGCGCTACGCTGGCGCGGCAGATGTACGATCAGAAGGCCAATATGAAATATGTCTCGATTCTGGTCGCGCCGGGCGACGACAAATTCGCCGAGCTAGGACCGGGGGCGATGGGCGTGACCGTGCCGTCGCAGTGGGAGGTCCAGGTCTCCTACAAGCCGCAATTCGGTCCGACCACGGAACAATTCGCCAAGGCGTTCCAGGACAAATACAACGCCAAGGCCGACTATCACGCGGCCTCGGGCTACACGAGCGGCGCCATCCTGCAGCATGCCATCGAGCAAGCGAATTCGATCGAGCCGGACAAAGTGGCGGCGGCGCTCAACGCGACCGACGTCACGACCTTCTTCGGGCATATCAAGTTCGCCACCGATCCCGGACATCATGGCTTGCAAGCCGCCCATGAGATGGTGCTGGCGCAGTGGCAAAAGGTGAACGGCAAGCCCGGCCGTCAGGTGGTTTGGCCGGAGACGGCGAAATCCGCCGATCTGATCTATCCGTTGTCGGCCAGTCAGTAAGCGAAGCAGGGCCGGCGCATTCGCCGCCGGCCCATCCGCTTGATCGCGCATGTTTGGCATTCTCGCTTCGATCATCGACGGCGTCCTGGTTGGGCTGGTCTACGGATTAGCCGCCATGGGCTTGACGCTGATCTGGGGCGTCATGGACGTGATCAATCTGACCCATGGCATGATGATCGTCGCCGGGATGATGGGGCTTTATCTCTTGGCCGGCGCGTTTGACATCTCGCCCTATTTCACTTTGCCGCCGGTCCTGATCGGCGGCTTTTTTGTCGGCGTCGCGCTTTATTGGATCGCCGTGCACCGCATGATGGGCCGGCCGCCGCTGATGAGTCTGTTGTCGACCTTTTCGGTGAACCTGATTTTGGTTGGGCTGGGCACCGCGATTTGGGGCACCGCGCTCTTTAACGTCAATGTGTCGCTGCCCGGCGTGACCATCGACCGCTATACGTTTCCCGGCGCGCATATCCTTGCCGCGGCTTTGGCGGCGGTGATCGCCGGCTTGCTTTACCTCTTTCTGCACTATACGCGGCTCGGCAAAGCCTTGCGCGCGGTTGCCAATAACCGCGAAGCCGCCGAATTGGTCGGCATTCCGACCACGCGAGTCCTCGCCATTGCGGTCGGTTGCGGGGTCGCGCTCGCCGGCGTGTCGGGCATGCTGATCGGCACGCTGTTTCCGTTCACGATCCTCTCGGGCGACGGTTATCAGCTTAAAAGTTTCGTCGTCACCGTTCTCGGCGGCTTCGGCAATCCGGTCGGCGCGTTGCTGGGCGGCGTTGCGCTCGGTCTCCTGGAGGGCGCGGTGACGCCATTTGTGCCGGTAAGCTGGACGCTGGTGATTGAATTCGCGCTGTTCGTGCTGGTGCTGATCGCTTTTCCAGGCGGTGTTTTTGTTTCACGGCGCGGAGCGCTGTAAATGTTGCGCCGCCCATTCTTCTGGATCATCGCGCTTGTGGTCGCCGCCTTCGTCGTGTTGCCGCCGATCGGCAACAACGTCGAATTACGCGAGAGCCTGGCGCTTGCCGCCGTTTACATCACGCTCGCCAGCAACCTCAATTTGATGCTGGGTTATGCCGGCTATATCAATTTCGGCAGCATCGTATTCTTCGGGCTCGGCGGCTATATCTGCGTCTGGCTCGTCGATGCGCATGGCTGGCCGCTCGCCTTGAGTCTCGCAGCCGCCGGTATCGGCGTGAGCGGGCTCTCGCTTATTTTCGGCTTCGGCATTTTGCGGCTGCGCGGCCCGTTCTTCGCGCTGTCGACCATCGGCATCGTCGAAGGCGTGCAGGCGTTCGTCGAAAATTTCAAACCATGGGGCGGTTCGTCAGGCATTTATATTTCGCCGGAAGTGTTCCAGCCGCTGGGCGGGCCCGGACCGGCTTTGTGGGTGATCTATTTTCTGTTTGTCACGGTGATGGCGGCCTCGCTCTATCTGAGCTACGGCATCAAGATTTCGAAATTCGGCTTAGGGCTGCTTGCCATTGGCCAGAACGAAGATGCCGCCGCGATCCTCGGCGTGCCGACGCCGCGCTACAAAGCGCTATGTTACAGCGCGTCTGCATTCCTGCCCGCGATCGCCGGCGGGCTTTACTTTTTCAAGGGCGCCTTCGTCCAGCCGACCGACGCCTTCGATCTGACCTTATCCACCGAGGCGATCGTCATCTGCATGCTGGGCGGGCAGGGCACCGTGACCGGCGTTGCGCTCGGCGCCTATCTCTACGAGGAGCTGCGCGGTTATCTGCTCACCTCTTCGACCTTCTCGAATTTTCAGCTGGTGATCGCCGGTGCGCTGTTGCTCATGATCGTGTCGTTTTTTCCCTCCGGCCTGATGGGCTTCATCTATAGCCGCTTTCCGCGCATGCAGAAGATCCTGGAATGACGGCGCTGCTTGAACTCGACCGCGTCACCAGGCGCTTCGGCGGGCTCCTTGCCGTGCACAACCTGAGCTTCGCCATGCGCGAGGGCGAAATTCTTGGGCTGATCGGGCCGAACGGCGCTGGCAAGTCGACCTTGTTCAATCTGATCAACGGCGTGTTCCCGCCTAATTCCGGTCGGATCGTCTTTGCGGGTGCCGACATAACCGGAGAACGGCCGTTTTTGGTCGCGCGCCACGGCATCGCCCGCACTCATCAGATCGTGCAGCCGCTCACCAATATGACCGTGCTGGAGAATTGCGCGGTCGGCGCCTGTTTCGGCCGCGGGAACCTGCCGCTTAGTCGCGCCACCGAGGCGGCGCGCGCGGCAGCCGTCGTGGTCGGCCTGGAAGATCGGCTGCACGTCTTGGCGCTTCATCTCACTATTGCCGGCAAGAAGCGGCTCGAACTCGCGCGCGCGCTTGCCGCGCAACCGAAATTGCTGCTGCTGGACGAGGTGCTCGCCGGATTAAATCCGACCGAGATCGAGCACATGATCGCCGTGATCCGCCGCATTCGCGATAGCGGCGTAACCATCCTGATCATCGAGCATCTGATGCAGGCGATCATGAGCCTGTCCGATCGCATCGTGGTGCTTAATTACGGCGAGAAACTCGCCGAAGGGCTGCCGGCCGAGGTCGCGCGCGATCCGCAAGTCATCGAAGCCTATCTCGGCGATCCGAAGCTTGCCGCCGAGCTGGAAGGCAAAGACAACCAAGCAGGCGGCGCGCATGCCTGACGTGATGACTGAAGCGACCGCTGAAACGATGTCCGATACGCTGCTTTCGGTCGAAGGGCTCGAAGCCGGCTACGGCGAAGTACAGGTGCTGTGGGGTTTGTCCCTCAAAGCCCGCCGCGGCAAACTCACCGCCATCGTCGGCGCCAACGGTGCCGGCAAGACCACGACGCTGCGTGCGATCGCCGGCACGCTCACGCCCTGGGGCGGGCGGGTGATGCTCGATGGTGCGGACGTCACGCGCGTACCGAGCCATGTCAAAGCGGCGCGCGGGCTCGCTTTGGTGCCGGAAGGCCGCCAATTGTTTTCCGCGATGAGCGTCGCCGAAAATCTCGAACTCGGCGCCTTCTCGCCGCGCGCCTCGCGTCGCTACGCCGAGCGGCTCCAGGAGGTGTTCACGCTGTTTCCGCGATTAGCCGAAAGGCAGCGCCAGCGCGCCGGCACGCTGTCCGGCGGCGAGCAGCAGATGGTGGCGATCGCCCGCGGGCTGATGTCCGATCCGCAAATTTTGATCATCGATGAACTCTCGCTCGGGCTGGCTCCCGTCGTCGTTTATCAGCTCCTCGCCACCTTGAAGCGGCTCAAGCAAGCCGGCCTGACGATTTTGTTGGTCGAGCAGAATGTGCATCTGGCTTTGGCGCTGAGCGACTACGCTTACGTCGTCGCTGAAGGTCGCATTTTCACCGAAGGCCTGCCGGCGGAGCTGGCGGCCAAGCCGGAGATCAGACGCGCCTATTTGGGATTGTGAAGTGGGTGCTCCGTACGGTGAGTCGTCACCGCCGGGCTTGACCCGGCGGTCCATGCAGCGGGGCGAGGCACCATGGATTGCCGGATCAAGTCCGGCAATGAGGAGCGAACGTTTCCCGGACGCGGTGCAGCGTGAAACGGTGCGCTGCAGACCCGGGGTCTTCGCTTGTCATCGGGCCGGCCACTTCGGACCGAACCCGTTGGGGCCGCCTCAGGAAGTTGGCTTTGGGCAGCCGCACGTATCGGGTCGAGGGGCACCGGGAAGGCCGCCGCCGCTAACGGCTTCCAACTCGTCCACCGTCAATTCCCTGATCGTGTTTTTCGACTCGCTGATGATTTGCTCAGTCATTCCAACTCTCCCTTGCGTTTGCTTGGTGCGGTTGCCTTGACCAATCCAAGCTTGGATCATAGCGCGTTGAATGACCGACCTGACAAATCATGAATTGAAAATTGTTCAACTGAGAATGAATGAAATGGATTCTTGAATCTGGCACAGCTTCTCATCTCTGCCGTTTTGCGAGCGCGACACGACAACGATAGCGACGGCGCGCGTGGTTCTTTCTAAATACTGCTTTCGTCGCTCCCGAAGGCTGCACCTTTATCCCAAAAATCCGTGCAGCCGCTGGCTGACGGTCTTAACCGCGGTCTTGTCGAGACGCCCGATGCGACGATCGATGTGGCCAGGCTCAATGCATGCGATCTTTGCTGGTCGCACCACAGATGGTGCGGGCAGCCCTGCGCGCTTGCTGTCGCGGATCGTCACGTCGCTGGACCAAGCCTCGTTCTCGGTGCTGGTAATCATCGCAACCCATATCAGGTCGTGCGCGGCTAGCTTGTGATTCGAAATTACCAGTGCAGGACGGCGTTTCTCGGCCAGACGGTCGGCATAAGGAAACGGGACGACCACCACGTCAAACGGCTTAAAGCGATGCGAGGCCTGTATTATCACAGGTCCTGATAGGCTCTCTCGTCAGCCTCGCTGGCCCATTCGGAGAACGACGCAAACGGATCGTCCGCCTCAGGTGTGGGCGCTTTATCCAGGAGCACGCCGTGATCGGTCACACGGTACCGCAGCGTGTCGCCGGGCTTGAGGCCCAAACGCCTGCGCACTTCACGCGGGATCACGGTCTGGCTTTTGACCGAAACCTTGGAAGACACGGTTTCCAGCGATCGGCGCTTCATCGGCGTAATATGGCTTACTGCCTTACGTCTTACAACAGCCAATGGCCCAGCCCCTTCATGCTTTCTTTGCCATAGCCACAAATGAGCGCGGGCCAGGCGGTCGGCTTTCCACAGGATGGTGAAGCTTTTCCGATATTTGAGGGAAATGGGCGGAACGAAGCGGCCATCCGCACGGTTGTCGAGCCGAATTGTGTTTTGAAAGCGATTTGGCCGAAAGGGATTGCCGTGGTGCTGCGTCGCAATAAGCCATTGATACGCCATGCCGCGATTGTGCTCGCCGCAGTCGCGGCTTTCGCTTTGCCGGCTGAAGCAGCGTACGCCGCCGGTTTGTTCGATTTCCTGTTTGGCGGCTTCCATGATCGGCCAACGCCTCCGCCGGCAGCGCGGCCCTATGCCGAACCCATGGCGCCGATCGCGCCGCCGCCGCTCGGCTCGGAGAGCGTGCGGGGCGGCGGGGGCAGCGGCCATGCCGTCGCCTATTGCGTGCGGCTGTGCGACGGCCAGCACTTCCCGATGGAGCACATCACCAATGCGACGCCGGTCGAGACTTGCCGCGCGATGTGTCCGGCGAGCAAGACCAAGGTCTATTTCGGCAGCGAGATTGGCGGCGCTATGACGAGAGACGGCGCGCGTTATGCCGATCTCGACAATGCTTTTCTCTATCGCAAGCAGCTCGTCGCCAATTGCACATGTAACGGCAAGGACGCATTCGGCTTGGCGCCGTTCGACTTGTCGAGCGATCCGACGCTGCGGCCCGGCGACATCGTTGCGACCAAAGACGGGCTGCTCGCTTACACCGGCAAGACCGCAAGGGGCGACGGCTTTGTCCCGGTTAAGCCATCGAGCGCTGCGGCGCGATTGAACGCGGCCGCATCGCGCAACCAGCCGACTAGGCGCGACGAGCCCGCGATCGACGACGATCCGGGAACCATCGCGATGCCGCAGCGCACTTCCGCGCCGGTCAATGGCGGCGCCGAAACGCCCGGCCAGAGTTTCCGATAGAGCGCCAGACAAACGCGCGTCCCAGTTCAGGCAAGCTTGCCGACGACGTCCTCCGCCAGCGATAGCGAGGCGGTCAGCCCCGGCGATTCGATGCCGAACAGATTGACGAGCCGCGGCATGCCGTGCTCCGCCGGCCCGGCAATCATGAAATCGGCTTGCGGTTCGCCGGGACCGCGCAGCTTCGGCCGGATGCCGGAATAGTCCGGCACCAGCGAGCCGTCCGGCAGGTCCGGCCAATAGGTGCGGATGCGGGAATAGAAACTATCGGCGCGGCGGGGATCGACCGCGTAATTTTCTTCGCTGACCCACTCGACGTCCGGCCCGAACCGCATGCGGCCTGCCATATCGAGCGTGACGTGAACGCCAAGCCCGCCGTCGATCGGGGTTGGATAAATCAGCCGGGAAAATACCGGCCGACCGGCATAGCCGAAGTAATTGCCCTTGCCGAGCACAAGCCGCGGCACTTGCTCGGCCGGATAGCCTTCGATGCGGCGCGCCAATGCCTGCGCGCCCAGTCCCGCGGCATTGACGACGGCGTCGAATTCCAGAGTGCAAGGTTCGCGGCCGCCGAATTGCACGCGCCAGTGCGGCGCCTTGAAGCTCAGACGCTCCACCGGAGTTGCGAACGCGATCGCTCCGCCGCAGTCTTCGAGTTCGCCCCACAGCGCGCGCATAAAGGCATGACTGTCGATGATGCCGGTTTCCGGCGACCACAAAGCGCCGATGCAGGATAGTTCGCTCTCCATCGCGCGCGCGGCATTGGCGCCGATCATTTCCGTGCCCTCGACGCCATTGATCTGTGCTTGGGTGTGAATGGTCTCGACCTTCGCCAATTCGGCGGGACTGGTCGCGACGACAAGTTTGCCGCATTTGCGATGCGGCACGTCGTGCGAGCCGCAGAACGCGTACAACATCCGGCGGCCGCGCACGCAATGCCGGGCGCGCAGCGAGTCGGTCGGGTAATAAAGGCCGGCATGGATTACCTCGCTGTTGCGCGAGGAAACGCCGTTGGCGATTCCGCCGGTCATTTCGGCGACGGTGACATCGTGGCCGGCCTGCGCCGCCGTGCGCGCGATGGCAAGCCCGATGACGCCCGCACCGATCACCAGAACCTGCATTGCGTTTTTGCCTTTGTGCTGTTTGTCGTCGCGCTTCGCGCACGCGTGGAATGACTATATAACAGGCGCTCAAAGAGGAGAGCCATGTCGGGTAATATGTCGGAAAAAACGCCGGAAAAAATGCCGGATAATGTGGCGGCTAACGTCGTCCGCATCTGCGCGCAGAGTGAAATCGCGCCTGACAGCGTCAAAGCATTCGAGGTCGGCGATAGGCGGCTCGCCGTGTTCAATATTGGCGGCCGCTTTTATGCCACCGATGACGAATGCACCCACGCCTCGGCGAGCCTTGCCGACGGCATGCTGGATGGCGAGGTGATCGAATGTGCGATGCATATGGGGGCGTTCCACGTGCCGACCGGGGAAGTGAAGGCGCCGCCTTGTGCGGTGGCGCTGCGCACCTACAAGGTCATACTGGAAAGTAATGACGTGGTGGTCGATCTCGACCGCGATGCTGCCGGCGAATTGGCGTGAATTGATGCCGGTTTCGCTGCAAGGCAAGACACATTATACATGTCGGAATATTTGCCGGACTATAAGCAGCGGTTCCCGCGTTCGGCCAAAAGGCCGAAAAACCACGAACTGCACGAACTAAAGTCGGAGGAGAGATCATGTATGCCGGGCCCGGCGTGAAGACGAACAAGGATTTTCCGATCCCCGACACCATGAAGGCCTGGGTTCTCGGCAATCCCGGCGAGCTTAAGCTCGCGCAAAAGCCGGTTCCTGTGCCCAAGCGCGCCGAAGTCCTGGTGCGTATCGACGCAGTAGCGATCTGCGCCACCGATCTTGAGATCATCGATCACGGTTCGCCGGCTTTGATCCAGGGCGGCAAACCGTTCAACAAGCACTTCACGCCCGGCCACGAATATATGGGCAC